>JAYRDY010000075.1:0-3228 GCA_041909215.1 Cloacibacterium sp.
GGTTTTAAAACAAGGGTATTGAGCAAAATAACAGCATTAACTTTCATTCAGTTTGTAAATGTTTTTGTTTTCAATAGAAAAATGAATAGACTTAAAATTGAATTAATTTAATAATGCACTACGAGTTAAGTTATAGCTGTAGCATCATGTAAAGCAGAAATTGGGCTATTTCTTACTTCTTTTAATTGTTGATATTCTATTGAATTTCTTGCTTTATTTTTAAGTGTTTCTGTATATGGAATAGTATAAAACTGATATTTTGCTAGTTCTTTTTCAATATTATCTGCAATTCTTTCTAAATCATTAGGGTTTAATTTTTTTCTCTCACACGCATTTAAAATATCTTCTGGATTGATATACCTTATCATTGTTGAATTAGCGTGGTTTTCTGCTTTTTTATATAATAAAGCCTTAACTTCATCAATTGTATCTTTTAAAATCGTGAATTTATATCCTCTTGAAAATGCAATTTCTACAAGTTTATTGCAGGTTTTTGTTGATTCAGGAGTATTAAGGTCAATTAAACTTATTATAAAGTTTGTGTCCAATAAGAGTTCAATATTGTCTTTAGGTTTTTCAGTTACTTCATACTCTAAATAAGAAGTTATAATTGAACCTAGATATATATTTTTAATTAAATCAAAAACTTCTGGGAGATTTTTAAAATGTGAAACAAATCTAGCTTCAGCAGAAAAATGATTTCTTGACTCAATTTTGTCGTCGCTTAAATATTTAGATAGATTAATTTTATTTTTTTCTATAAAAGAAACTATTGAATACTCTTTATAATCTTCAAGATTATTAATTTGACAATATTGCTTAAACAAACCTTCAAGTTTAATAATTTCTTTGGATTTTTGCTGGAAATCCTCTTCGTAATCTGAAAAAAAATAATTTTTTATTCTATAGGAATTATCGTTAAATAGCTTGAAGTTTTCTACACCACCTTCATTAGATTCTATTTCAATTTTTTTAAGTATTTTATTTAAAACAGAAATTAATTGGCATATCTAATGAAAAAAGATTGAAAATTTCCGTGTTTATATCAATAGTACTTAATCCTTGTCTAGTGCCTTTTAAGCACATTGAATTAAGTGCTCTTTTAACTAATGGAACAAAATAGTCTAATGGTCCTTCAATAAGTTTTCCATTGTTTCTAATATGAGCAAGTACACTATAGGCAACTGCTTTTTTTTCATTCTTATTCATTATTTTACAATCTCTTTAAAACCTCTATTATACTATTGGCATTATAACAATCCTCTACCTCTTTAGTTTGAAAAACCATAAAATACTTAAAGTTACTTCCTGATTTTTCAGCCCATAATTTACCTAACTTATTCTTCATTAAACTATCATCATTAACTCTATCATCACCTTTAGTTTCAAATAGAACTATATTTCCTCTTTGTGTGTATATAACAAAATCTGGATAATGATTAGTAGAGAAGCCATTTATGTAGAAGCCTTTTCCTTTGTTGAGATTTCTATGCCAAAAAATCACATTATCTAAAGAAGCCAGTTCCATTATCATTTTTTGTTCAAAACCATTCATACTATCTTCTATAGTGTATAATGATTTTGTTATTGGTGTTGAAGAATTTAGAGGAGTAAAACTATCAGAAAATGTAAAACTTGGTTTTACATAGATTTGATTAGAATCTATTAATGTTTTAAACTTATTTTGAGCATAAATATCTGTAAGATTATTAATCTTATTTTTAATCTTTTGGATGTAGATATATTCATTATTTACAACATCTCTTATTTGTTCAGGAGAAAAACCATCAAATATTCTAGCAACATACTTCTTTAAGTCTAAGTCTGATATAGGTGTCATATCTCCTAATTTAGAAACAATTAAAGACGAAACCTGTCTAATTTGACTATCTTGTGGTTTAGTAAGTATAGAATCTACTAAAAATGATTTTGTTCTCTGAGTAATTTTACTCATAGAAGAAGTGCCTTTACTTTCATCAAAATCAACTTTATAAAGTTCTGCTGAAATTTCATCAAAGTTGATTTGGGTATCACATGTAAGCAAATTGAATCCATCTAAAAGTTTTCCTTTGTGTAGTAATTCTTCATCACTCTTCAGTTCCTCAAATAAAATCCCGTCACTTACTTCATCTTCTACTTTTATAAAAAATTGAGGTAGTGAAATTTGTGAAGCTAAGTCCTTAAATTGACTTACTATACTAGATTTTTGTGGTGTTTTATTCATTACTTCTTGTAATAAGGTAGTATTTTCATCAACTTCAAAATTCTCTATGTTTTTTTCAAACTCTTGTCCCTGAATTGTTGCTTTTTCTGTAATACTACTAATTATAGTTTTAGTTTCTGGATTTTTATAAAATTCTAATGTAGTATTATCATTAGGATTAAAATCTATTTTACCCAAATCAAAGTCTTCATCACTTAATGTTTCATCATTATAGCTTTCCTTATCTTCAAACAACTCTTTTTGCAGGACTTCTTCTCTAGACATTGGCTCTTCTTCTACTTGTTTAGCATAGTAGTCATCCTTACTAAAACCAGCTTCTTGTAAACCTTTAACAATATTGTCTAAAGTTTCTTGAAACTTAAATGAAGCTGTCAAAACAAAAGACATATTCAATAATGGTTCTTGATGTTTTGTAACATAAGGCTGTCTAAGAACTCTTCCTAGAATTTGCTCTACTTCTACAGCAGAAGATTTATCTGCCAAAGAAGCTAGAATATAGGCATTAGGACAATCCCAACCCTCTTTAAGTGCATTAACAGTTATAATATACTTAACAGGACAATTTCTATCCATTAGGTTTACTCCCTTCAATTCATCAGTCCCACTTACTTTGATTTTTATTTGTTCCTCTGGAATTTGAAGTTTTACTAACTGTTCTTTGATTTTTTGAAAAGTAGTATTGTCTTTACCTTTAATATTAGATTGTGCTTGGAATAAAACTATTGGTCTTATATATTTACCTGTTATCTTTTCTTCTTCAATAGCATGAAGCTCTAATTGTCTTTGTAAGTGTAAAGCACTAGATATAACTTCTTCCTTTCTATGATGGTTAAAGACTATCACTGGTAGTTTTACCATATGCTCTTTTTTTAATTTTAGAGCACTTACATAACTTATAATATTAGAGTTTTCTTTAGGAGTTGCAGTAAGGTCTAAAACCAATGAAGGATTGAGATTTTTAAGCATTTCTACACTTAAATCACTCTCAGCATTATGGCTTTCAT
>JAYRDY010000075.1:3238-10161 GCA_041909215.1 Cloacibacterium sp.
AGTATCATCAGTTCCTTCTAAAGTTAATTCAGGATTAAGAAAACTTCTAAAAGACTCTAAAGCTCCATTCTCCTGAAATATTTTCCTATCCTCTTTTTTAGCTTTATCTATTCTTAAACTACTAAAGTTTAGTACGAATATATTTAGTTGTTCTGTAGTGGTAGTAGGATTAAAGTTTGCTCCTTGTAGTAATTGTTCTTTCTGAAAAACTTCTACCTTATTACCAAAAAGACTATTAAGTTTTTCTCTGTAAGGATGACTAGGGTTTGATAGGTTGTTATAAGTCTGTTGCAAAAGATTAGACCAAGGCACTAACCATACAACTGCTTTAGGATTTCCCTCATTAAAATGCTTGTTTATAGAATTTAGTGCATTACAGGCAATAAAAGTCTTTCCTCCTGCTGTTGGAACTTTTATAGCAATATGTACAGCTCCAGGTATATTATTTTTATATGGCTTCATGCCACTATTCGTAAGTGGATTATATTCACCTATTTTATCTTTCCAATAGGTATTAAAAGCTTTGGCAGGACTGATGTGTTTATTTAGATAATCTAAAAATTTATCTAAATCATTAATAACATCCTGTTGGTATGACTTGAGTTCCATTATCTGTTTTTCAAAATATTAAGTAATCTATGATTTACAAAATAATAGCTGTTTCCTGCTTTTATTTTTATTAAAAATTTATTTTCATCATTTACTAAAGAATTAAGATAACTGCTAGCTGTATTTCTATGAATTCCCAGTTCTCTTTCCATAAATTCAATCTTAGTATAAGGATGTTTAAATAAGGTGTTTATTAAGTCATGGCTATAAAACTTATGCGTACTCCTTATTTTATGCTTATATTCATCCATAAGTGCTTTAATTTTATTTACAACAACTATGGTATCTCTTGCTGTAGTCTCCACTCCTTTTAGCATCCATACAATCCATTCTTCCCAACTGCCTTTTGTTCTTACTTCCTGTAAAAGTCTATAATAATCAGATTTGTTTTTTATAACATAGCTACTTAAATAAAGAACAGGAATATCTAATAAGCCTTGTTGAACTAAATAAAGCATATTTAATATTCTGCCAGTTCTACCATTTCCATCATAAAATGGGTGAATGCTTTCAAATTGATAATGTATAAGTGCCATTTTTATAATGCTATCAACCTGATGAAAATCATCATCATTAATGTATTTCTCTAGATTACTAAGAAGGTCAACTATGTTTTTATGATTTTGAGGAGGAGTATAAACCACCTCATTTGTTTTAGGGTTTTTTAATACAGTACCTGGCAACTTTCTTACAGGATGATTAGGAGAAACTATTTCTTGTATTTTTTTAATATCATTGGTTGTTAATATGCCTTTTTCTTTTATAATTGAAAAACCTAGCTTTAATGCTTTAGCATAGTTTTGTGCTTCTTTTGCTTGTTGAGAAACATTTTCAACTTCTACAGAAGCTTGATAAAGTTCATCATCTGTAGTTACAATATTCTCTATCTCATTACTATCTTTAGCTTCTTGCAATGAAATAGTATCAATAAGTATTTGAGAATTAGGAATTTTCTTTATTTCCCCTTTCAATTCACCTAATGCTCTACTTGCTCTGTTCAATGCCTTTAATATATTCACACTTTCTACATCTACAGTAGGAGGCAGTAAAGGAACATCAAATTCGTCTTTCATACTTTTTGTTTATACATTGTTTTTATGCACACCAAATTACACTTTTTTGTGCAAACCCTACCATGTATGCACAACCTTTTGCATTATTTTGTTTACTCTCAGCTTCTATTAACTATAATACCTATTTCTTTATGCATACTAAAATCTAGTAATATCTCTTGGTATTTTTTTGAAAATGATATTGTACTTCTGCATAAGTTCTTTGGTTAATAGGCAATTATCTGCATAAATAATATAGCCTTTTGCTTTAGTTTTTAAGGTTCTTAAAAACTTTTCATCTAATGTAGTAATACTATCTCTTTGGTAGTAGAAATAATAGGCAGTATCTTCTTTTTTACCTAGAAAATAAGATTCTTCTTGAGGAATAAAAGATTCTCTTGTCTCTGTGTACCAAACATACTCTTGTATTTTTTCTATGCCTATTTCTTCATTTAGAATATCTTGTTCTAAAAAGATAGGTTGCCCTAGTTGATAATACGAGAAATCTCCACCTGTTCCTTCTACAGTTTTAGTACCTTCACCATAGCCTTTTATTACTCTTTTTACTCTTTCTGCTGTAATGGTATTGGCATAGTCTTCCATTTCTATAAGAATGAATTTTCTATTGCCACCATCTTGTTTATTAAGATTAAGAACAGCATGAGCAGTAGTACCAGAACCTGCAAAGGAGTCTAGAACAATTAAATTATCATCATTGACAAGTTTAATCAAGTACAAAATTAAATTAATGTTTTTTGGGGTATCAAATACCTTTTGCTCTCCCATAATACTATTTAAAACATTTGTGCCATCATTTGTGGAGAAATCTAAAATACTTCTAGAATTTGATTCAGAGATGTATCTAATTTTATACTGACCATTTTCTTCTAATACTTCTTCATTATTTACAAAAGTTCTTTTTTTAACTGAATATTGATTTTTTTTACCAGTTATAACAATTTGATTACTGTCTTCATTAAATTTTTCTAAAGACCAAGTCCAACACCCTAACTTACCCCTAACTTTTGGGGGCCTTATTGCACTGAACCCATTATTAATTAAGTCTTTGTCTAATCCATACACTAAATCAGGATTATTAGAAGTTTTTGCCAGTTCAGTATCATAATCCTTTACAGCAATTTTTTCATTTGATATAGGATTGTAATAAACAGTATAACCAAGATTGGGTCTAGCATTTAGTGTACCTCCATCTCCTCTTGTTGTTATTGAATCATTAATATAATAGTACTTTCCCCCTTCTTCAAAAACTAGATTTTCTATTACTTCAAAATTGGTCAGTGTAGGGATAATTCTTGAGCCATTTATAGAATTAATTTTTTTTCTGTAAACCAATATAAATTCATGATTTTTTTGAATATTAATAGTGTCATTCTTTGCATTCATTTTATTTTGAATAATAGGACCGATGCTGTTTATACTTCCGAAAATCTCATCACAAATCAATTTTAGATTGGCTTGTTCATTATCATCAATAGAAATAAAAATCACCCCATCATCAGCTAATAATTTATGTAATAACTTTAGTCTTGGGTACATCATACACAGCCATTTATCATGTCTAGATAAGTCTTCACTTTCTTTACCTACAACTTGTCCTAACCACTTTTTAATTTTTGGGTCATTTACATTGTCATTATATACCCAATTTTCATTACCTGTGTTGTAAGGAGGGTCTATATAGATGCATTTTATTTTGCCTTCATATTCAGGCAATAGAGATTTTAGGGCTTCTAGATTGTCTCCATGGATGATTTTATTTTCAGAACTCCCATGCTGAGACTCTGTACCATTAGTATAGGTATATTGTTTTTCTAAAATTTTATAGGGAACTTCTTGGTGATGGTTAATTACTTTTTCTTTTCCTATCCAGTGTAATGTGGGCATTTATATTGAGTTTTTTACAAATTTAAGTTATTTGTTTTCATTATTTTATTAAATAAAAAAATTTTGAAAAAATAAAATTTCTACACCCCAATTATTCACACGCAATCTCCCCTCCAAAACACCCCCACCCATCATTGAATTGGGGAAACTCCCCGCCACCTTTTAAAAGCAACTTGATTTTTTCAGGCAGAAAAGAATTCTTTTGGATTTTAAAGTCTATTTGAAGATTCTTGTTGCTTTTTCAGGTGGATTCATAACTCAAAAACTTTATTAAAATGGTTAGAATTATCAACTACAAAACAAGACAGAGAGAGGATGGAACAGATTTTTATCTTCTTGAGGTACAGGGTGGAATTGAAATGGTATTAAGCAAAACTTCAGGACAATACTATGCTACTGCAAAGAAAGCAACAGTTTCCACTACATTTGATGAAGAAACTTGCAAAGGATTGATTGGAACACAAATGCCAGGTAAGATTTCTAAAATCAAAACAGAACCTTATGCTTATACTATTCGTGAAACAGGTGAGGTAATCACATTAGAACACAAGTACATCTATCTTCCAGAGGGTGTAGAATCTGATGAGGAAAAATTGGCTAAGCAGTTAGAAGAAGCCTTTGTGTAATCTAAAAGCTTAAAGTTCGTCCATAAATTTAGAACCTATATATGGTGTTTTAGAAAAGCGGACGGACTTTTATTTTTCTCATTTGTGGGAATGTCTAGTTTGTGTGGTAGTATATATGGTTTATGCGCAAAATGGACATTTTTATCTAGGATTAATATTCAAGATTATAGCAGGATTAAGCACCTAGATTATAAAACTACAAAAGTGCAAGTATTGGTAAATCTATTTATAGAGCTTACAGAAAGTTGCACTTTTTAAATGAAATTATTTTACACTCACTTTATAATATTTTTTTCAATGAAACAAAAGTCGCAAGTATCAGAAATACAAGTTTCCTACACTCCAAATCTTCTAGTAGATATGAGTATTAAAAACAGTAAAAAATCATTTGAATTGATACTGAATGAATGGGAACTAGAAACTCTTCAAATGCAAGAAGAAGTGAAAATCATACTACTCAATAGGAGAAACAAAGTGTTAGGAATTTATTCTTTAGCAAAAGGTGGATTAACTTCTTGTATAGTAGATGTTAGAATCATTCTTTCTATTGCACTAAAAACTCTGGCTACAGGCATAATCCTAGTCCATAATCACCCAAGTGGAAACTTAAAGCCTAGCAAAGCAGATTTAGATATTACCAAGAAATTGAAAAATTCTTGTGATTTACTAGATATTTCTTTACTAGACCATTTGATTATAACAAAGGATAATTATTTCAGTTTTGCTGATGAGGGGTTGATTTAAAAAGTGACAGAGTTACAGAATTGAAGTTTAATATTTAACTTAAAATAATTACACAAAAAAATGAAGGAGTATTTAGGAGTTTTGAACTAGCAAATACCTATGCTAAAAAGTATAATTGCTACACCAATGAAACTGAAGTAGTAATTCTAGAAGTAGAACTAGATAAATTTGAGGAAATGTAATTTTTTTCTGTGAGAATATGTAAGTGTGAAGGAGTGTAATCCTATGTACTATATCATTATGTTGGGAGTTTTGTAAAATTTCATCTACATATATAATATAGCCAAATTGTGCAGGATTATTTTATAATATGCTTTAGATTCTAGATTAAAGCAGGATTATTTTGAGGATTAATTGTCTAGCATTAAGGTTCTAGCTGAATATTGGTAAGAAATAATAAAATCTCTCCTAGAACTAATAAATAGCCAAATCTTAATTTTGAGAAATATCAAAATCTAACAGTTCTTTTGGATTTACTTCCAAAGCTTCTGCAATTCTGAAAAGAGTATAAACAGTGGGGTTGGTTCTACCTGCTTCAATTCTAGAAATATTTGTAGCATCAATATTTCCTTCCATTCTGCCCACTAAATCTGCCTGTGAGATTCCTTTTTGCAATCTCACTTCCTTAATTCTTTTACCAACTTTTTTAAGAATTTCAGATTTTTCCAACTTGACTTATTTGACAAATCAAAGTAAATTCTTAATTTCGTAGAATGTAATGCCATATATGGCAATATTGTGAAATTACGGATTTCCGTAAAATGCATTATTAGTAAGGTTCTAATTTTAGAAACCATTATAAATAAATAACTCCTAAAAATAATTATTATGAAAAAAACTATTTTTTACTCATTGCTACTAGCTATATCACTATTTATAGTGGGTTGCTCAAGAAGTGATGATTCAGATTCGGGTTCAAAAAATGAAACTCAACAAAAACTTATTGGCAAGTGGTACTTTGGTGATCCAGCAGTTTATGGATACAAAACAAACAACTCTTTCACTTTTACATCAAATGGGAAAGTGACTTATACTTATTGGGCTGGTGGCAATAGTGGTGAATTTGAAAGTGAAACAGGTACATACAAACTTAACGGAGACATTCTTACAATGGTTTATCCTGATAAAGTAACTTTAACTTTTATCCAAAAAGTAGTATTCAAATCTGATAAGATTGTTGAGTTTAAAGAAACAGGAAAATCAGGGGAAGAGCCTTATGATGGGACTTATTATAAAGAATGATAAATTAACTTCAGCCTTGTATTTGCCGCAATAATATCAAAAACAAAATCTATTCCTATGAAAATAAAATCTACTATATATATCATAATCGTCTTTGCTCTAATTGGCTGTAATACATTACAAGACAAAGATATTACTGTAATTGATGATATAAAACTTGGAGTTAAAAAGGATAGTCTAGACATTCAATTCTTAAAAAAGCATATGCTCCTACAAGGCACCTATACAAAGGTTTTTTTTGATAATTATGATGAGATTGAAAACAATAAAATATATTCTAGATTATCAAAAGTTTTTGATTTCCAAGAATATAGAAGTTCTAATATTCATCATTATGGTTTTTACTCACCAACTGTGGATGATGCTAATAATGTCATAGGTATTGACGTTTTATTGGGTCACACTAGTCACGCAACACTAATAGATAAAAATTATGGTCTAATTGATATAACAAATGAAACACAACTTGATGCTTTTGATCAAAATGTAAGAGAAGACTTGATAAATAAAATAGAATCTCTTTTAAAAGAGAAATACGGAACACCTAAAAAAACTATCAAAGGGAAAGGTATTAAAAATTATGTTATGCAAGGAAAAAACATTAACACATTTGAAACAGGCAATAATATGTTTGGTGAAAGCATTGTTTGGGAAACAGAGTATTTAAATATTACTTATTTTAAAGGGATACCTAGTGAGTATGTATTTTATGACAAAAAAATCAATTCATACATTTATAATTTTT
>JAYRDY010000076.1:0-5733 GCA_041909215.1 Cloacibacterium sp.
CGGATGAAATTTTAAGATTAGGTCATCCTAATGATGAATAAAACAGACAATGCGTAAGAAAGGCAAAAGTTATCAAAAAGTACCTCCGTACAAAAGATATGGAGCTTCTAAACCCTCAAATGTCAATTTGTCGAAGAAGAAGAAAAGACCTTCGCTCTTTATGATACTTTTTGGGATATTTTTAGCTCTGTGTCTTTTTGCTTTGATATACATAAAAATTAGACACTATTATATCTATCACTATCACTAAAAGTGGACTTATTAGTTCTGTATCCAGCAAAAACCAAAGTTCCAAAAGAGAAGCCCGAAAATGCAAATTTCTTTCCAATATGACAGTATTTGGGCTTCTCTATTATTGTTTAAAAAATAGATTTAAGATAACGGATGGATAAATTTTATAACCAAACACTGATTAAACTGGAAAGCGAAATCAAAGAATTGGAGATTGAAACAGACTGTTCGATAGAACGCATTGAAGCAGTTATAAACTTATCATCAAATGTCTGTCTGACGTAAAACATTATGTCTTAAAAAGGGGATTTAAGAATGTTGATGAAGAAATTCGCTTTTTCAAATATCAGAAGCCAATTATCGTTTCAAAGCTCATCTACTACAATGCCATCTATAAAATCGAAACGAGAAGACCGTATGGAAATAAGCGTACCAAGAAATATTTTGTCAAAGAACTGAAAAAGCTAAAAAGGTTCTTTGACAATAACCTTGATTTTTACAAATATTACCGGAGCAATAATTCTTTCGTTGACGAGAAGTTTTTTGTACGGGGGAAGCACGATATAAGACTGTGGTTAGACACTTTTTATTTCGAGGCAGACCATCGCTTTTCTACTTCGCACGATTACAAGGTTGCCAAGATAATTGCCAATGACCTGATACAGGTATATTTGGAAGACAGGTTAAACAACGTCAATGTTAAAAAGGTTTCAAACAATTCGTTGAAATGGACGGCAAGCAAAACAGCACTTACGGAACTCATATATGCACTGTACTCCCACGGTGTATTTAACAATGGGAATACAGATATAAAATTGATTGCTAAAGCATTTGAAGATGCCTTTAATATTGAGTTAGGTGATTTTTACCACACGTTTATGGAACTCAAAGCCCGTAAGATAAACCGAACAAAATTCCTTGACAGCCTGTGTGAAACCCTGATAAAGAAAATGGACGAGCAGGTTCCTTTTTTCAAGATACTCTTTGCTCAATCCGAGGTTTTTCATTGTGTCCCAATCAATCTGCTCCGGCTTGTAGCGATATTCGCTTGTTTCCGTTGTTGTTTGTGCTGTTGCCATATTATTTTGATTTTCTTGTTTTTTATCGGGTTGGGGTTCTGCTTTCACTTCGTGTTCTTTCAGCACTTTTTCGCCCTGTGGAGTGGGCTTATCTACGTGCTTTTGTAATTCCTCTGCTTTTTCAGCAGCAACCGAGGCAGGCACTTTGAAGAAAGTAAAGTTTGTAGGGTTCTTTAACTGGCTGAAAAAATTGGAAAAGAAGTTGGAAAAGAAATCACCGCTTTTATCCACACGCATAAACTAGTTTTGATTTTTCTTCGTGGGGTCAACGGTTTCCATTTTCCCGTTTTCGTCTATACTCTTTACCGCCTGGATTTTCATTTTCTCTTTATCCAGTACGAGTAAGATGTCCGAAAGCTGTTCGGGCATTTCCTGTTTATTTGCTGTTTCTTCGCTCATAGTCTGAAAATTTTAAAATTTCACGGTCGAATGTAAAGGAAGCCTTCACTGATTTGCTTTAAGTGGCATTCAAAGGCAGCATTTGTCACTTATTGGCATCCAGTTTGGGCAAGGGCGGGTTAAAACTTTCCCTGATGAACTGATGCACATCGGACAGCTTGTAATACAGTTTTCCGCTAATCGTATAATAAGGCAGCTTGCCTATGGAGCGATACCGTTGCAGGGAACGGTTACTGATTTTCAGCATTTGCAATAAATCCTGATTATCCAGTAATTCTTCGCCGTCTATACTGTTGCGCTTCTTTTGTAAATCGTCTATGTGGTTGCCGAGAATGTCCAGCCTGTCCATTATGCGTTCCATCCACGCCACAAATTCCATTTTGTCGATATTCATACGGGTACGCTTTTAATGGTTATCTGATTTTAGCTTTCTGCCTTTCTCGATATAGCTTTTGCCTTTCGCCATAAGCTGCTCTACATATTCATCGGTGGTCTGCACGGCGTTAGCATTGAGCATATCTTTTATAGCACCAATGGTATAGTAATACTGCCCGTACATTTTTGAAAAGGCTATCTGCCCGTTGGTGCGCATACGCCACAATGTTTTTTCACTGATGTGGAGATACTGGCAGACTTCGTGGTTGTTGAGCCATAAGCTATCGTAGCTTGTATCTTCCAGTTTGAGGATATATTCGCTAATGGCTTTCAACCGTTCGTTGAGGTGCTTCCACACTTCTTCATCAACTGTTATAATGTTCATAGCACTATTGTTTAATTTTCACAGTACAAAATTCAGAAGTGTGGCAGTGTTTGTCTGCCAATGCGTACCCATTGGTTTGGCACTTTTTTTCAAATTTTTTGCAATGAGAAAAACCCTTGTTTAATAAGGGTTTTAGTGTGTTTCGGTTATTTTGTAGTAGCCTTTTGCCCATATATGCCAATTGGCATATATGGGCAAAGAAAAAGCAGTACATTTTGTGTACTGCTTTCAACCTCCTGTGCTGATATTGCTAAAGGTCTTTATCCATATATTCTTCGAGGGAAATTTTGAGTTGGTCTAAAAACACCGTTCGGGAGCCTGCCCTTATTTTCATTCTGTGGAAAGAATGATGTATATCGTTAAGGGGCGTTCGGAAGAGGATTTGGAAAATCAATGCTAATTTCCTGATGCCTATTTTCCCGTATGCAATAGATTTGGAAACATACAGGGCGTAAATCAATTCTATCAGTGCATTTTGCGAGTTCGTCCACGAAATGTCTTTGTTTCCATCCCCGTTTATTAAAATGGTATCGGGATTTTTTTCAGGATTTATTTTGGTAAGCAAAAAAGTATAGAGTAATTCATTGGCTATAATATGGGCAACTTTGTTATCGAAATAGGTTGAAAAGCTAAAGTCAATTTCAAATACACTACTTTTTAAACCATCGTGGTAATTGATTTTTCCGAGCCTGAAATAATTATGGTCACGGTCTGTTCTACCTGCACGGTAGTACCTGTAAAAATCTTCATTGGATATGCTTTCCTTATATTCGGATTTGAGGATTTTCAGTTGGTTTTCAAAATAACTTTGGTGTATTCTCCCGGTGCTTACGGGGCAGGTAGTTTCAACACGGAATACCTTATTGTAATAAATAAGTTTTCCTAAAATCTGCGGTTTGATATTCTTGAAAAAATTGATTTCCTGCTGTTCGTCCTTAAATCCGGTCTGTAAGACTTTCATCTTTATAGTAAACAGCATTTCCTTTAGGAATAAGGTCATTTGGTAAGCCTCATCCGCAGTTTGCATCATTTGAGAAGATAGCTTATCTTCCTGATGCTGAATTTCCGATAGTATTTTGTTCAACACGATTTCCATAAGTTTAGACGTTTAGATATTGGGACTATTAGTTTCGGAATTACATCTTTGTTGATTTGCCAAAACTTGGAAATAATATTGAAGTCATTATCACATAGTGTCCCCATATTGGGAAAGATTTATTTTATAACGCCTTATGATGTATATTGGAAAAAGCAGAAAAAAGGGTTAAGTACGCTACGACTTAACCCTTTTTTTTATTAAATTTGCGGTAATGATTTACAAGGTAATCAGATGAAAGCGAGTGCAGTAAGCACCATTACTAAATCGTTACCGATAGCACTTTCGGTTCTTGTAAACTACTCTTTATTAGCCACTTTGGGCTATATTAATCTTTTTCAGTAAAAATATAAAAAAAAGATGTTGCGGCATCTTAATTCTGTACCACTTTTGTACACCTTTACTCCGTTAAAGTATTATTAATAAAAGAAAGTTAAGATTCTGTATCGGAAAGTAATAAAATTACTCATCAGTAGCATAATAAAAATCATCAATAGAATAAAAATTATTTTTTTATTTTAGCATGACTTTAACTAATAACCTTATCTGAATGAAAAAAAGTTTATTTTTTCTCTTATTAAGTACATTACTTTATTCTCAAAACATAAATTTTACTTGGATTCAAGGTACAAATCAAACTGAACAAACTGCAGAAATTTGTTTATATGGACTAGACTCTGATGAAAACTGGCCAGGTATTCAAAGAGATATGTCTTATGTAGTAGACAAAGAGGGATTATTTTGGATGTTTGGCGGATACAGTGAGGGTAGCTATAGCAGTATATTATGGAGCTACAATAAGCAAAACAATAATTTTACGTTTAAAAAAGGCAGACCTTATAATGATTCTGACGGTTTTGATAAAGGAATCAACGTAGAGAGTTATCGCAATATGCCTTCTGGAGTTTCACTATCTTCATTTTGGACTTCAAATAATAATTTATATAAATTTGGAGGGATTACTAGCTCTTTAACAGCGAGCAATGATTTCTGGAAATTTAATATTGCAACCAATAATTGGATTAAAATATCTGAACCTACTAATGATGGAGCTGGGCATTTTGGAACGAAAGGCGTAGAAGACATTGCAAATATACCTCCTGCTTTAATTAATACAACAACTTGGACCGATGAACAAGGGAACCTATATCTTTTTGGAGGAAGAACAGGCCTTAGTAATAGATCTAATACAGTAGAATATGATACATTATGGAAATATAATATTTCTACGAAGATGTGGAGTTGGATTGGAGGAAGTGATCAACCTAATGCTACTGGTAATTATAATACATTAGGTCAGGAGCATTCATTAAACTCACCAGGTGCAAGGTATGGTTCATGTTCATTTAAAGATTCTCAAGGTAACATATATATTTATGGAGGTTTTTTTAATGGTAAATCTCAATATTATTTATTAAATGATCTTTGGAAGCTTAATATGAATACTGGACAATGGACTTGGTTAAAAGGTAGTCTAACTAGTAAAGAAAGTATTGTAAGTGACATTGGAGTAGAAGATCCAAATAATTTACCCAATACATTAGACTGGAGTTTGGACAATCCAAAACCTAATCATTGGGTAGATAATAGCGGTGATTTTTGGATATTTGTAAATCAATACATGTGGAGATACAGAATATCTACAAATTCATGGGCTGTAATGAAACAAAAAAAAATTATTACCGATGATGATAAAAAACCAATTTATGGAACAATAAATGTAGAAGATCCAAAAAACTTTCCAGGAACTATTAATGGATCAGCTTGTTGGATTGGAAATGACGGGAACTTGTATCAGTTTAAAGGTAGTAAAAACATTGATGCTATATGGAAGTACAATATCCAAACCAACAATTGGGTTTGGATTAAAGGTGTAGATAGTAACATTAATTCTGTTAATAAAAATACGTATCAAAAGCTTGCAGGACTATTAGAAAGTGAAAATACACCAGGCGGAACCTTAGATTTTGGCGCTAAATGGACTGATGAAGATGGAAATCTTTGGCTTTATGGGGTTCTAGGTTCATTCCATAAAGGATTTTCCCTATATGTGTATCGATCAGATGATTTATGGAAGTTTGATATTTCTCAAAAAAAATGGCAATGGATTAAAGGAAACTATTTTTCTTTCTACAATTTTTCTAATTATAATTCTTTAGATTATGGGG
>JAYRDY010000076.1:5743-10144 GCA_041909215.1 Cloacibacterium sp.
GATCTCGTAATGAAGCGTTTTCATGGATAGATAAAAATGGAAATCTATGGCTTTTTGGCGGCAATTATGGCAGCTTTGATAATCAATTGCATCAGGACTTATGGATGTATAACAGAAAAACTAATAATTGGGTATGGAAAGGGGGCAAACAAAAAAATGATGAACCATTTGCTAATTATGGAACGTTAGGCGTTTCTTCTATTACTAATATTCCTGGAGCTAGAAGAGATGGCAAGAGTTGGGTAGACCAAGAAGGAAATTTTTATCTCTATGGCGGCTATGGCTTTGATGAGAAGTCTTCTCAAAGAGGTTATCTAAATGATGTATGGAAATATGATATAACACTTAATCAATGGGTTTGGTTAAGTGGAGATAAAATAATCAACAGCACCAACAGTAAAGATTATCCTATTGCCAAGGAAGAAAGTGGCATAGGATGGCAAGATGAAAATAAAAATTTTTGGTATTATTTTTCTGGTATTATGTGGAAATATCAAACCAATAATAATACATGGACGAAAGTAAGGAGTTCAATACCTTTTACGGCTCTTAATTATGGAAATATTGGAGTAGAAAACGACACTAATTTTCCGGGAAACAGAGCCAATGCATTTACATGGACTGGAAAAAATGGTGACTTATGGTTTTTGGGAGGAAAGGACAGCTATTCTAAACTAGATTTATGGAGATATAATATTAATACAAATAATTGGACTTGGATGTATGGTCCTAAATCTTCATTACCAAAAAATTATGGTCAAATAAATGTTTCTTCGCCCACAAATCTTCCTCCTCATAGGTATAATTCTGCAACTTGGAATGATCAGTTAGGAAACTTATATTTCTTCGGAGGTGATTTATATAATGATGTTTGGCGAATAAATTTTAATAATTACGCACCTAATTTATTTACTGTTACTGCACAAGATGAAACTTGTGATACCAAAAATAATGGAGCAATATTAATTACTTCTAAAGAAAATTATACTTACAGCTATTCATTAAATGGAAGTAATTGGGTGTCTTTTAATTCATCTGTCACGCTCAATAACCTGAATGGCGGCACATATAATCTATGCATTAAATTATCAAATGATACGCAGTATTGTTATGTAGTAAATATCGGAAAACCTGAAAATTTAAAGGGAAAAATTGAACTATCTGGAAGGCTTGCTAAAGTTCAGATACAGTCAGGTACAGCACCTTTTACCATTACTTATGGAAAAAAAAATATTACGGTTTACAGTAAAGGAAGCTATGATTTAATTCTAGATAATTTTGCAGATAATATTGTATTAGAATCGTCCAAATCATGTGAAGGGAAAATTATTAAAGAATTAATTACTACCCAAAATGATATCGTAATATTTCCAAATCCTACGAGTGATTTGATAAATATTGTTAACCATTTAAATGAAAAGGTACACCTAGCTCTATACTCACAAAATGGTCAACTGATTATGGAAGATGATATCAAAGAAAATCACTCCAAAACTATTTCTATCAAAAAACAACCTTCAGGGACATACCTTCTAGTGTTGGAATCCGAAAATAGAAAAATGACTAAAAAAATTATTAAGCAATGAAAAACAATACTTCTATAATTATTATATTTTTTTGTCTTTTTTTCTTAGTAGCTTGTAGCGATAATAGAGAAGAAAATACTCCCAAAAAATTAGTAATAGCTACCACTTTACTGCTACCATCTGATAAACAAATCTGTATGGAAATGCCTATTACATTCTCTTGGAAAAGCGTAACAAATGCAACCAGTTACAACTTAACCGTAAATAAAGTAGAGAACGGTAAAGAAACTACTGTTTTTACAGAATCTACGTCAAATACAAACTATTCATTTAATAATCTTGAAAAAGGAATATTGTATAAATGGAAAGTGGAAACTATAGGCCCTCAAAATTCTATGATGAGCAGTACTTTTCAGTTTCAAACAGAATCTTTAGCCATAACAAATCATACCCCATTTGCTCCAGAACTTATAAGTCCTACACTTGGAAGTACTATAGTTGATAATTCTGTGAGTTGGAAGTGTGAAGATTTAGACAATGATCCTCTTACTTATGATCTCTATTTAGGTACAGATATTAACAATTTAAGGTTAACAGAATCAAATCTTACATCAACTAATTATAAGTTTAAAGAATTAGTAGCCAACACAAAATATTATTGGAAAATTATAGCAAAAGATAATCACTCTAATGTGTCCGTTGGTCAAGTATGGAGTTTTATAACCTCGTAAATAGCATTGAAAATAAAACAAATATTGTTTTTTCAAATCTGCAAAATATGAAATAGGTTATATAGTTATGAAGTGATGATTTGAAAATTTGCTTTTTTTCGTTTTAATAAAATGAAATGTCAAAGATTGCAAATCCGAGATATCTTAGATTTTTCTTATATAAAAAAGATTTGATACTACTAATTTATTACTCGTTTAAATAACTTTTAAAAACTCCATCGCCCTCTTACGAATACTTGTGTTGCAAGGTTATTGTAAGATGGGTTTTCTTTTGCAAAGAAAGATTGTGCGCTAAAATCTAAATTGAAATAAAATTAATCAAAACTAAAAACATAAATCTAAATTTTCCTTACCTTTAATAGAAAAAAATGAAAGCTTTTTTATCTTTTGTAGTACTCATTTCATTTTTGGTTTCTTGCCAAAACAAATCCTATGAAAAAGCATCAGAAAGCAGTAAAACAGATAGTATTCTCCAAAAAAACGGTCAGGTTTTGAGTTATACCATTTTTGACAAACAACTCTTTAAAATGAAACGAGACCGCACTGTATATAGTGATGCTTACCAAAAAAGGATTGCTAAATTGGTTGAATATTATCTGGATAAAAATAACCAAACTGGTGTACAATTTCAACTTAAAAATCCTGAAGCGAAGCTGGGCTATTCTGTAGAAGAAACCGATTGGGAAGGCGTAGTTTATACCCAAATTGGCCTTTTTACAATGGGCAAAACCAATATGAAAACTTTTCAATGGTTATTTTACAATGCAAAAACTCAAGAACTCTATGAATTTGACGTTCCTAAAAATACACCTATTTTATTTCATTATCAATAAATTATGAAAATCAAACAACTACAAAGC
Source organism: Cloacibacterium sp. (assembly GCA_041909215.1). Taxonomy (GTDB): domain Bacteria; phylum Bacteroidota; class Bacteroidia; order Flavobacteriales; family Weeksellaceae; genus Cloacibacterium. The sequence continues at coordinate 8,861 of JAYRDY010000076.1, forward strand.
ATTTTAGACCAGCAACCTTCTGTTTCTGGAAACACTTATTTTATCTTCATTGTTTGGGGAATATCTTGGTTATTTGCACTTGTCTTTTTACTCTTGGGAATTGGACTTTTGCTCGAAAGTTTGCTTCATTATAAAATATTTTTAGATACAGTCGCCCAAAAATCACATCTTGTGCTTAATGAAGAACAGCGTTGGAACATTTCTACGAGTTTGGGATGGCTCTCATTGATTCTCGCGTTGGTTTTCGGAGCGATGATTTATATCTGCAAAATGGTTTTGGTGAGAAATCACTTCATTATTTTATTAGAAGAATGGCTCATTTCTGAAATTAAAGAAGTAAAAATAAATCGTAAAATTTCAAAAAAATAACTAAATTTACTCTTATAAATACCAAATTATGAACACTATTATTAAACTTATCATTACCGCTGTTGTGGCTTATTTATTGCCCAATGTTCTCAGTGGAGTACACGTTACTACTTTCTCTGCAGCGATTATTTTTGCTATTGTATTAGGACTTTTGAATTTATTTGTAAAACCTATTTTGCATTTATTTTCTTTTCCGATTACGCTTTTAACTTTAGGATTATTTGCTTTGGTTATTAATGCCATCATTATACTATTGGCAGACCGTTTTACAGACGGCATTCAGATTGATGGATTCTGGTGGGCACTTATATTCAGTGTGGCTTTATCTATTATCACTTCTGTTTTAGAAAGCATCTTCATCAGCAAAGAATAAATTCATTTCATTTTAAATATGATTCAAACCTCAAGAAATTGAGGTTTTTCTTTTGTCTAAAAATTTTGAAAATCCTCTTCAAAATTCTGTAAAACATTTTATCTCTGGCTTTTACATCTTTACAAAAAATTAAAAACAATCTATTAACCCTTTTAAAATGTAAAGCCATGAACAGAATATTTTTTATTTTATTATTTCTTATTTTCGGAAAATTGAGTGCTACCAATCCTGATGATCTTTTGGGAACTTGGATGAGCACAGATAATAGTGTAAAAGTAGAAGTATATAAAGTCAATAATCAATTTAAGGCCAAAGTTCTTTGGTTTAATCATCTTTTAAGCGAAAGCAAAACGCCCATGCATTTATCTTTGGACACGAACAATCCCAATCCTGCATTGAGAAATAGAAAAATTCTAGGCATGGAAATTTTAGATGGATTGCGCTATGATGCTCAGAAAAAAGAATGGGTTAATGGGAAAATTTATGACGCTTCTAGTGGTAGATATTGGAGTTCTTGTGCCAAGTTGCTTCAAAATGGAATC
>JAYRDY010000077.1:0-8964 GCA_041909215.1 Cloacibacterium sp.
ATGATTGCCCATAAAAACAATATGCTCACTTTAACTTATGAAAATGATGGATATTCTGGCGGTGCACACGGTTATTACACTATTTTTTATAAAAACTTCGATTTAAATAACAACCAAACTCTACAACTTTCAGATGTTTTTACTGATGTTCAAAAAGTAAATTGGAACGCTATTTTAATGAAACATTTTAAAAATAAAGATCAAAAAGAAATGCTTTTGGTAGATAAAATCCCTGTAAATAACAATTTTTATTATAGTGATAAAGCAATAACGTTTGTCTATAATCAATACGAAATTACAGCTTATGCAGCAGGAGTGGTAGAAATAGAAGTACCTTTTACGGAGCTGAAACCTTACTTAAAACCTGATTTTATTAAGAGGAATAACATAAAATAATTCCGTATTTTTGCAGCTATGCAAAATGTAGCGTTTATCATCAATCCTTTTTCTGCCAAGAAAAATTATCAGCCTTTTCTTACTTCTTTAAAACAAAAGGTAGAAAATCCTTTGTACATCATCTCAAAATCTATTGAAGATACAGAAGATTTTATTCGTAATAATTTTGATAAAATTGATGTTTTTATTGCAATCGGTGGTGACGGAACAATCTCTACAGTTGCTAAAAACCTTATTCATACTGAGAAAATTCTTGGTATTTTCCCTGCAGGAAGCGGCAACGGTTTTTCTAATGAAACCAAGTTTTCTACAAATTTAGATGATTTATTAGCGAAGATTAAAAACAATCAGTTCAAAGCGATTGATACATTTACCGTCAACGGAAAATTCTCCATCAATGTTGCAGGAGTTGGGTTTGATGGAGCTGTGGTAGAAGCGTTTGAGAAGACTTCAAGAGGTTTTAAAAACTACATTAAAGCATCAATAAAAACATTTTTTAATTACAAGCCCATTCATATTAAATTTGAAGAAAAATATAAAAAGCACAACGGCAAATATCTAATGATGAATATTGCCAACACCCGACAGTTTGGCAATAATGCTTACATAGCGCCACACGCCAGTAAGAGTGATGGGTTGTTAGAAATTGCTTTGGTAAAGAAGTTCCCTTTTTCGCATGCTACAACTTTTGCTTACAGAATGTTTACTAAGAAACTTATTGAAAATAAATATCTTACGTATATTTCTGTACCAGAAATTGAGTTTACAGTAGATTCAGATTTATGGCATTTAGACGGAGAATTCAATAAAATTGAGTCTCCTGTAAAAGTAAAAGTTTTGCCCAAAAGTTTAAGAATTTTGGTGTAAAAGGAAATGTTTTAGTCGCCTAAGCCTTTTTTGTATCTGATAAGTGCGCGTTCTCTGGCAAATTTATGCTCAATAATAGGTTTAGGATATTTAGAAGTACCGAATTCTTTCACCCATTTTCTAATGTAAATAAGTTGCGGATCAAACTTTTTTTGTTGTTCCTCAGGGTTAAAAACTCTGAAATAAGGTGCCGCATCACAACCACTTCCTGCACTCCATTGCCAGTTTCCGTTGTTGGCGCTTAAATCGTAATCCATTAATTTTTCGGCAAAATAAGCTTCGCCTAATCGCCAATCGGTAAGTAAGTGTTTGGTTAAAAAACTCGCACAAACCATTCTTACGCGGTTATGCATAAATCCGGTTTCATTCAGTTCTCGCATTCCTGCATCTACAATAGGGTAACCCGTTTTACCTTCGCACCATTTTTGGAACAAATCTTCATTGTTTTCCCACTTAATATGGTCATATTTTTCTTTGAAAGAATGATGAATAACCTTGGGGAAATGCCACAAAATCTGCATAAAAAATTCTCGCCAAATCAATTCTTTTAGATAAGTTTGGTCTTTTAATTGATTGGCAATTTTCACCAATTTTCTTGGACTGATGGTGCCAAATCTGAGATGAACACCCATTTGTGAAGTCTCTTTTGTAGGCAAATTTCTGGTTTCGTGATAGTTTTCTAAAATTTGGGCATCAATTTTTGGGGCTTTAAACTGATAATTTGTTTTTTGAAATCCAATCGTTTCTAAATTCAGTTTTTGAGGCTGAATTTCAACTAAATTTTCAAGTTTTTTTTCTGAAGGATAAGTTTCTAAAGTTTTTTCCTGAAAGGTTTTGAGCCATAGTTTAGAGTAGGGTGTGTAAACGGTATAAGGCTTGCCATCAGCCTTTACGATTTCATTTTTTTCGAAAATAACTTGGTCTTTAAAACTATGAAAACGAATGTTTTTTGATGCTAAAAAAGTAGCAACTTCCTGATCTCTTTTAATGGCATAAGGTTCATAATCTTCATTGCAAAAAACTGCTTCAATGATGTAATTTTGAGTAAGATTCTCAAATATATCTAAAGGTTTTCCGTAAAAAATCTGAATAGATTTGCCTGTTTTCTGTAAATATTCATTCAGTTTTTCCAGTGCTTGAAAGATAAAATCTACTCTTTTATCTTCTTTATTTTCTAACTGATTGAGTATATCAACATCAAAAATAAAAATAGCCAAAACTTTGTTGTCAGATTGCAAGGCTTCAAACAAACCGTGGTTGTCTATCAGTCGCAAATCTCTTCGGAACCAAAAGATATGAAGTGGGTTAGTCATCAAAAAATAATTTTAAATTAACGAGTTAATTTCATTAATTTCTGCGGTTTTGTACTCCTGATAAATATGGAAATGAAACTCATTCAGTTTTCTTAATAGCTTAAGCAGATTTTCTTTTTCTTCGTGTTCTAGCTTTGCAGAAAGCACTCTAGATGTTATGGTTACATCTTTTACAGACTCCAAAAATATTTTTTTTCCAAGATCAGTAAGTTTTAATCTTGTGGTTCTTTTATCATTTTCGTCGGGAAATTCTTCAACCAAATTATTTTTCACCATTCTTTTAATGATTTCAATACCAGTTTGTTTTTCGTGGGCGTTGCGTTCTACCAATTGCATTTTGGTAAGTGTTTCTTCGTCCATCAAACGATAAAGATAGGTGAATTCTTCGTTGGCAAGTTGCGGAAAATCTTTCAATCCGCGTCTTATCATCTGTTTGGTAAATCTGCCCAAAAGAATAACTTGTTTGGCGATTTCGTTCTCCAAATCAAAGACTTCTTGGTTTTCTTTTCTGAATAATTCAGTTGGGTTTACGGCATTATAAGCCTTCTCGTTCAGCCAAATTCTGAATTCTTCTATGGTTGCGTTGGTTTTGTTTTTTTCTTTCTGAAATTCGTCTATTTCAAGAATTACATCAATTAAAAATTTTGTATTCATCATTTCTTCAATTTAAATTTTTAGACTTCCTATACCGCCATCAATTCCTATGGTTTGTCCCGTAATCCAACTGCCAGATTCAGAGAGTAAAAATACAACCATTTTTGCAATTTCTTCTGGTTGACCAATTTTCTGTAGCGGATGTCTCTTGGCAGAGGCTTCTCTGCGTTCTTCAGAAGAAAGCAATTGTGAGGCCAATGGGGTATCTGTAAGCGATGGAGCGATGGCGTTAACTCGTATTTTTTGTGCGGCTAATTCTGCGGCTAAACTTTTGGTGAGACCTTCTATTGCAGCTTTTGAGGTTGCTATTGATGCGTGGAACGGCATCCCTGTTTTGGCGGCAACAGAACTGAAAAGTACAATGCTGGCATTGTCTGATTTTTTAAGATTTGACAATAATTTTTGAATGATTTTTACAGCTCCCAAAACATTAATTTCAAAGTCATTTCTGAAATCTTCTTCTGTTAATCTGTTGAAGGGTTTTAGGTTGATGCTTCCTGGCGCGTAAACCAAACCATCAATTTTTTCAGGGAAAGTGATGTCTTCTAAAGAATCACTCAAAATGTTTTTTTCATAAAACTGAATGTTCAGATTGTCAATCTCTGATGTTTTAGTTCTGGAAATTCCTAAAAGCTGATGCGTTTTGTGCAGTTCTTTAGCGGTGGATAAACCAATTCCGCTTCCGCAGCCTATTATTACTATATTTTTCATTCTAATTTTTATCTTTTTGATATTTTATTTAAACTTATTGTTCTTTGTCTGCTGCATTTAAATCTATCTATTTCAGGATTTCTTTTTTTAAGATGTTTTTGGCTCACACCAGTGTTCACTCTTTTTCGCCAAAGATTGAAAGAACTTCTTTTCAGTTCTTTTCTCATCAAAACAATGACTTCTGATTCTGGAATTCCAAACTGAAACGTAATGGCTTCAAACGGAGTTCTATCTTCCCAAGCCATTTCTATAATGCGGTCTATTTCTTTGTCGGATAAATTATTTTTCATTTTTGATGGTTTTCAAATATTGTTCTGCAGTTTTTTTGTGATGCTCTTTTTGTGAAGCATTCATTTTGTTCCATGTGTTCAGCATCATTCCCAATCTTGGGTTTTTACTGAAAAATGCTTGGTTTTCATCAATAAAATTCCAAAAAAATGCGTCCCAAATCTCTGTCCAGTCTCCTTTGGGGTAATTACTCATTTTTAGAACATAATTGCTTCCGCTGATGTAAGGTTTCGTACTCATTACACCGCCGTCAGCAAAAAGGCTCATTCCGTAAACGTTGGGCACCATTACCCAATCATAAGCATCAATAAACATTTCCATAAACCATTGATAGATTTGGTGAGGATGTATTTTGCACAAATTCATGAAATTGGCAAGCAGCATCAATCTTTCGATATGATGTGCATAACCTGTCTTTAATATTTTTTTGATGGTAATGTCTATTGGCGGAATGCCTGTTTCGCCAATGTAAAAAGATTTTGGAAGTGGGTTTTGATGGTTCCAGAAGTTCTGATTTCTTTCGAAGCTGCCTTTGTATAAATAGACACCTCTAATGAACTCTCGCCAGCCTAAAATCTGCCGAACGAAGCCCTCCAAAGAATTAAGCGGAATGTTATTTTTTTCAGCAAAATCAATCGTTTTTTCAATAATTGATTTTGGGGTTAAAAATCCTACGTTAAGTAATGGAGATAAAACACTGTGGTGTAAAAAATGTTCGTTTTTTACAATGCTGTCTTCATAATCGCCAAATTCTAAAAATCGGTTTTCTAAAAAATCAGTGAGCCAATTTTCTGCTTCATTAAAAGTAGTTGGGTAGATTTGGAAATCCGTTAATTCTCCATAATGATTCGGGAAATTTTTATAAACGTAATCTTTTGCTTCTTCGTAAAATGTATTTTTTTGAGGAAAATTAATAAAAGGAGCAGTCTTATTTTTAGGATATTTTTTGCGGTTTTCGGTCTCAAAAGTCCATTTTCCGCCAATAGGTTTTCCGTTTTCTAAAAGAAAATTTCTATAAATTCTCTGTTGTTTATAAAAATCTGTTTGGTGGAATTTATTTTTCCCATCAAAATATGGTTTTAAATCTTCTTTTGAATTGATGAAACTTGGATTTTCAAGAACTTCAACGTTTAATTGTGTTTTTAGAATTCGTTTTTCGAGCCAATAATCACAAACATCAATAATTTTTATGGTTTCAAAACCATCATTTTCTAATTTTTTGATGAGATTTCTAACGTCTGAAATTGTTGAAGAAGCTTCAATATAATGAATATTAAAACCGTTATCCTTTAAAAAAGCTTCATAAAATTTCATGGTTGCTCTGTGAAAAGCTACTTTTTGTTGATGAAATTGATATTGTTTAAAAAACAAAAATTCTTCTACCAAAAACACAGGGAATTCCTTTTCAAGATGAGAAACGTCTTGAAATAATTGATGCGGAAATATCAATTGTGCCGTTTTTAGTGGTTTTTCAGCCATAAATTTCTAAATTTTTTATCGCTATCGTATTGTTCTGCTTGTTTTTCTGGGTTGAAGGTTCTGTTCCGCGGGTCATTTCCAACGCCAGAAACATACATCCAATTTCCGTAATTGCTGTGTACATCATAATCAATCAACATTTCTTCAAAATAAGCAGCGCCAATTCGCCAATCTTGTTTTAAAGTTTTGCAGAAATAAGAAGCAACGTTTTGTCGGCCACGATTGCTCATCCAACCCGTTTTTTTCAGTTCTAGCATATTGGCGTTCACAAAAGGCGAATTTGTTTGGCCTTTCAACCAAGATGTAATGATATTTTTATCTGCTTTTAAATGATTTTCAAATTTATTTTGAATGCCATTTTTTTTGAAAATATCATTGCCGTGTTGTAAACTGATGTGTTTGAAATAATCTCGCCACAAGAGTTCAAAAAACAGCCAATAAGTAGATTCGTTAGCGCCAAATTCTGCTTCATATTTTTTGATTTGATGATAAACAGAAACCGCAGAAATACTACCGTTAGCCAACCATGCCGAAAATTTACTGCTGTAATCTGTACCGATTAAACCATTTCTGGTTTCCTTATAAATGCTTAATTTTTGTGTCTTGAAAAAGTAATTTTGAAGGCGTTTCCAGGCATTGTTTTCGCCGCCCAAAAAAGGAAATGCCGAATTGGGGTGGAGATTAAATTCTTCTTCGCTAAAATCTTGTAAAGTAATTTTTTCTGATTTTAAGTGTTGAAGAGCGTTAATATATAGTTTTGTGTTTTTAATAACATCCAACTCGGCTTCTATTTCCAATTGATTTTCAATCTTTTTCCTAAAATGGGTAAAAACGTCTGGTATTTCTCTGAAAACTTTCTTTACCTCATTCGGATTGAACAAAAACTGACCGTAAGAATAAACTAGTTCTGTATTCGGAAGTATTTTTTTTATTTCTTGTTCCTGTTTTTTTTCTTCAGCAGTCCATTCGTTTTGCAGAAATATTTTTTGTACATCATACAAAGTGGTAATTTCATTAAAAATAGTAGAAATTTTACCTTTTTTAATGATAAAAGGAATTTTGGTTTTCTCTAGATTTTCCTGAAGATTTTCTAATGTTTCTATCAAAAATTTCGCTCGAAATTTTCCTGTTTTAGAAAAACCGAAACTCTGTTTTTGAAAAAAATCAGTATCCAATACGTAGATTGCAAGAAAAGGAAGTTCTTCTCTTGCTGCTTTTACAATACTCGGATTGTCTTTGGTTCTTAAATCGTTTCGGAACCAGATAATGTTGATTTTTTGTTTCTCCTGCATCTTTCGCTACAGTATTTTACTTCGTCCCAATTTTTCTCCCATTTTTTGCGCCAATTGAAGGCTAAACCACAAACAGTGCATATTTTGGAAGGTAAATTTTTAGGCATTATTTTTAATATATTTTTGATATCTATTAATTTCTACATTCTCTGCTCGTAAATCGTGCATCATATTATAAAGGCCAAAAAAGGTGCGATTGAGATAGATAAAATGTCTGGAACCGCGGTTGGTATTCATTGTTTTCAGCTCGTTCAGTTTGGCATATTTTTGTCCGATGTCTGCAATTTTTTGGAAGAATTGTTCATCAGAAAAATCAAAATATTCTGCATTAAAAGGTTGAGTAAATAATTCTAACATTTCATGAAACAAAGCACTGAAAAACTTCTTTTCTTCCGCAGTATCTTCTGTTCTTAGAATTTCCAGTTCATATAATTTTTGATGGAAGAAAATCATGTTTTCAAGGTTTTCTTTCTTAGCCAATTCAAAATAAGGAATGTAAAAATCTTCTGGAACTTCTTTAATACATCCAAAATCAATCACCATTAATTCTTTTTCTTCAGAAACTAAAAAATTACCAGGATGTGGATCTGCATGTACTTGTTTTAGAATGTGCATTTGGTACATGTAAAAATCCCAAAGTGTTTGTCCGATTTTATTCAGCGTTTTTTGTGGATGTTTTGTTTTGATAAATTCCGAGAAATGTTTTCCGTGCAACCAATCCATTGTGATGATTTTTTCACTCGAAAATTCTGGATAGTAATTAGGGAATTTCAAGTTCGGGATGTGTTCACAATTTTGGGCAATATTTTGGCTTCTTTCCAGCTCCAAGATGTAGTTGGTTTCTTCATACAATTTATCTTCTACTTCCTTAAAGTAAGATTCTGAGCCTTCTTTGCGGATGTTGAACATCTTCATTGCAATAGGTTTTACCAGCTTTAAATCGCTGGAAATGCTTTCTTGTACGCCAGGATACTGGATTTTCACGGCAAATTGTTTTTCTTTGATTTTTGCCTTATGAACCTGACCAATACTGGCTGCGTTAACCGATTCGGCAGAAAATTCATCAAAAATATCTTCAGGGTTTTTACCAAAATATTTTCGGAAGGTTTTCTTTACCAAAGCACCAGAAAGTGGAGGCACCGAAAACTGCGACAGCGAGAATTTTTCTACATATTGTGCTGGCATTATATTTTTCTCCATGCTCAGCATTTGTGCAACTTTTAGTGCAGAACCTTTCAGTTCTTTTAGGCTGTCATAAATATCGGCTGCATTTTCTTCATGAAGAATTTTTTTGGCTTCTTCTTCGTCTTTGGTGATTTTATTGCCGTAGTATTTGATGTAATTTACGCCAACTTTTGCGCCAGCTTTCAGTAAATTGCTGGCACGTTCTATTTTACCTGTTGGGATTTTATCTAGCGTTTTCATTCTTTAAACTTTTTGAAATTTTTCTTTCCATAAGAATTTTCCGAGATCTAGAATTTTCTTTAAAGGTTCATTATTGATGAATTCAAAACCTGTATCAATGGTTTTTTCAATAAATAAATCAGTTTTTTCGAAGGCAGAAGATTCATCTTTTTGCCAAAATTCTATAATGGATAAAAAGTGCAACCATAAAGCTTCTTCTCGGGATTTCTCATTGAAATTTTTAATAGAATCTTTGGCTTTTTCAAGAATTTCTAAGTCATCAAAATCTAATGTTTTGATAAATTTTTGATGTTCAAGTTTTAATTCGTGGAGTTTTTTAAGTGTTTCTAAATTTCTTTTTTCTAAAATCATTTTAACTAAAGATCTGTTCATGGTGAGATTTTCAAAAAAAATGAAATATAGATTAAGTAATTTTTCTTTGGTTGTCAATTCGTCATACCCTTCAATTTCTGTAGTAAGTTCAAGAGATTTTTGAAAGAAATGTTTAAGAATTTCTTTTTCTAAATGTTCAAAACTCGAAAAAAATTGATAGAAATCTT
>JAYRDY010000077.1:8974-10111 GCA_041909215.1 Cloacibacterium sp.
CATCTATCTCCTCAACCTTGTCTTCTTTTGCAACAGAATAGATGTTTTTAGGTTTTTCACCATTGCTTAATAGATAATTTCCGTAATCGGATAATAATTTTTCTGTTGTAAGTGCTTTATTTTTCATAATATTATTTTTTATAATAGGTTCATTTTCATTATTTTATCTTTCTTAGATTCTTTTTGGCTTTCAGTTTTTTTAGTGATAGAATTTATTAATGACAAAAATAGTAAAATATTTTACTAGTTTATAAAATAAAGTATAAATTTGTACAATAATTAAGATTTAAAAAATTGATAATATGATAAAGGTACAAGCAGAATCTAAATTGCCTACTGATTTTGGAAAATTCAAAATTGTAGCTTTCTCAGAAACCGAAAATGATTGGATGCCGCATATTGCTTTAATTTCAGAAAATACAGATTTTAAAGAAGTGGTTAATGTAAGAATTCATTCAGAATGTGTTACGGGAGAGATTTTTCACTCTCAAAAATGTGAGTGCGGTCAACAATTAGATGCATCTATGAAATATATAGAGGAAAACGGAGGAATTATTTTATATCTTCGTCAGGAAGGTAGAAATATTGGGATTATCAATAAGATAAAGGCTTATCAGTTACAAGAAATGGGTTTTGATACTGTAGAAGCTAATCTAAAACTGGGTTTACCTGCAGACGGAAGAGATTTCAGTGTGGCTGTAGAAATTCTTAATATTTTAGGAGTTGAAAAGATTAATCTTCTAACAAATAACCCGGATAAGCTCAGCTTTGTAGAAAACAGTAATATTCAGTTGGTGAAAAGAATTCCGCTGAATATTAAAGCAAATAACATCAACAAATCTTATTTAGAAACTAAGAAAAGTTATTTCGGACATTTATTTGAAACAGCTTTAACCTAAAAAAAAATAAAGAACAAGTGAAAAATGTAGTGGTTATTGGTTCAGGATTTTCGTCTATTGCTTCTGCCTGTTATATGGTAAAAGCGGGTTATTCTGTAACGGTTCTCGAGAAAAATGAACAAATAGGAGGTAGAGCTTCTATGTTAGAAATTGATGGATTTAAATTTGATATGGGCCCAAGTTGGTATTGGATGCCCGATATTTTCGAGCGTTTTTTTGCAGATTTTGGCAAAAAAGT
>JAYRDY010000078.1:0-10086 GCA_041909215.1 Cloacibacterium sp.
AAAGATTAAAAGTAGCATCTTTTCTAGCATTTTCCAGTATTTTTTTCTCAATCTTTTCAAAATCTTTTTCAGAAAGAGAATCTTCACCAAAATCTACATCATAATAGAATCCGCTTTCTATTGCAGGGCCTATTGTTAATTTAGCTTTCGGATAAAATTCTAAAATCGCTTGTGCTAAAAGGTGCGCAGAAGAATGCCAAAACGCTTTTTTACCTAAATCATCATTCCAAGTAAGAAGCGTAACCGTGGCATCTTGCGTTATTGGTGTGGTAACTTCTACTTGTTTACCGTCCACTAATGCAGAAATGGTGTTTCTAGCCAAACCTTCTGAAATAGATTTAGCCACTTCTAAAGGCGAAACTGCGCCTTCAAACTCACGGATGCTTCCATCTGGAAGAGTAATTTTAATCATTTTGGTTCTCAAATTTTAATCAAGTGCAAAAATAGTAAACTTTTGGGAAAGAAACGTAATTTGTTTTGACGTAGTTGTAATTAATGAATTTGATTTTGTTTTTGTTTTAAATAAGATTTTTGTAAATTGCACAAAAGAATTAAGTTTTGAAAGGCCTCATTACAAAATCTACGGGAAGCTGGTATCAAGTTTTAGATTTGGAAACAAAAAATGTTTTCGAAGCGAGAATTCGTGGAAAATTTAAACTGATAAAAACCAGACTCACCAATCCTTTGGCTGTAGGTGATTTTGTAGAATTTCAACTCGAGAAAGATGATATTGCATGGATTACCAAGATAGAACCCCGCAAGAATTATCTCATCAGAAAATCAGTAAATTTATCGAAGGAAGCGCATATTATTGCCAGTAATTTAGATTTGGCGTGCATTATTTTTACCTTGCAATCTCCTGAAACTTCTTTGGGTTTTTTAGACCGATTTTTGGCGTGTTGCGAAGCTTATAACATTCCTGTTTTAATTCTTTTCAATAAGATTGATTTGCTCAATTTTGAAGAAGTAGAGTTGGTAGAAGAATTGCAAGAAATGTACGAGAAATTAGGTTATCAAACTTTACAAGTTTCTTCTGAAGATAAACTGAATTTGGATAAACTTCAAGAAATAATCAAAGATAAAACATCTGTCTTTTTCGGACATTCTGGTGCTGGTAAATCTACTTTGGTAAATGTGCTTCAACCTGATTTGAATCTGAAAACCAATATCATTTCCGAAACCCATAATAAAGGTAAACATACTACAACTTTTGCACAAATGCATTTTTGGCATTTTGGTGGCGCAGTAATAGATACGCCTGGAGTAAGAGAATTTGCGATGATTGATGTGGAAAAAGAAGAGATTCAACACTATTTTCCTGAAATTTTCGAAAAAGGAAGAGATTGTAAATTTCATAACTGTAAACATATTAACGAACCGAAATGTGCTGTTTTAGAAGCTATAGAAACGGGTGAAATTTTGGAAAGCAGATACATCACGTATCTTAAACTCATGGAAGAAGCCGAAGAACAAAACCAATTGTAATGATTATGACTAAATTTCAATATTACCAACACACGTTTAAAAATACATTCAAAATCTTTTCTAGAGCCAGTTTTGAGGAATTTATTTCTTTTTTCTACATCACTGTTTTGTTCGGATTGTTTTGGGCTTTTGTTTATATTTTTACTCAAATTTTAGAAAACCCGAGCTTAATATTGGCTTACCATTATGCAAGTAATTTTTTGTTGGTTGTTTATTTATTAGTAATTACATCTTTGTTTATTAGGAGGTTACACGATATTGGCAAGTCTTCAATTTATGTTTTTGTGCCTTTGTATAATGTAGTTTTAATGATGCAAGAAGGAGAGAAACAACCCAATAAATACGGTGAAAAACCTATTTAAAATTTTAAATGCTCGTTCCGTTGAAACGAAATGTGTGTAAATAAAAAATCTCTTTGCTAATGCGTTCTGTGGGAATGTTATGTTTTTTTAACTTTGAAACCAACTATTTACATAATAAGCGGATTGGGTGCAGACAAAAGAATGTTTCAAAACTTTTCTTTTGAAGGTTTTAATGTTGTTCACATTGATTGGATTTTACCTCTTGAAAACGAAACAATACAAAATTATGCTTTCAGGATTTCTGAAAATATAATAAACGAAAATGCTATTCTATTAGGGCTTTCTTTTGGTGGAATGTTGGCTGTTGAAATTTCAAAAATTAAAAAATTCAAAAAGATTTTTCTTATTTCTTCCGCTAAAACAAAATCAGAAATTCCGTTTTATTTTAGATTTTTAGGCAAATTAAATTTATTGAAAATTATTCCAGTTTCATTTTTAAAGAAGGTTAATTTTATAACTTATTTCGTCTTTGGAGCAAGAAGCAATTCCGAAAAAATTCTTTTAAAAAATATTGTTAAAAATACAGATGAAAAATTTCTGAAATGGGCTTTATATCAAATCATCTATTGGAAAAATGAATGTTTTGATGAAAATATTATTCATATTCAAGGTAATAGAGACTTAATTTTGCCTCATTATTTTGTGAAATATGATTATTTAATAGAAAAAGGGACTCATTTTATGACACTCAATCAATCTCAAAAAATTGAGAAAATAATCATTGAAAATTCTTGAAAATCAGTATAGATACTATTGAATAATATTTTTAGTATCTTTGCATTATCAAATAAAATGAGTTAATGACAAACCCATTATTTTACGCTAAAATATTGTTGTTCGGGGAGTACGGTATTATCGAGGATTCTCAGGGACTTACTTTACCGTATAGCTTCTATAAAGGAACATTAAAATTCTCGGAAAGCCAGAATGATTTCGAAAAAAAATCGAATGAATCTTTGTTGAAATATTCAGATTATTTAGCAAAATTAGAGCTTCCAAATGCTTTTACAATAGATGTAGTGTCTTTTAAAAAAGATATAGAAAAGGGTTTGTTTTTTGATTCTAACATTCCGCAAGGTTATGGCGTTGGGAGTTCAGGAGCTTTAGTAGCTGCGATTTTCGAGAAATATTCTTTCAAAAAATACATTCCTGAAAGTATCTCAAAAACAGAACTTAAAGAACTTAAAAAAGTTTTCGGAGTATTAGAATCTTATTTCCACGGAAAATCATCAGGAATTGATCCTCTGATTTGTTACATGAATCTTCCTATTTTAATTGAAAATAAAGAAAGCGTAGATAAAGTTTCTATCCCAAAAGAAGAAGCGGGCAAAGGTGCAATTTTCTTAATAGATTCTGGTAGTGTTGGCGAAACTGGACCAATGGTGCAAATTTTCTTTGAAAAACTGAAGAATGAAGGTTTCCGAAAAACATTGAAAGAAGAATTCATTAAATACAATAATGCTTGTATAGATACTTTTCTGAATAAAGAAATGACGCCGTTTTTCAAGAATTTGAAAAGTCTTTCTAAATGGGCTTATGTGCATTTCAAACCAATGATTCCTAAAAATCTTTATAACGCTTGGAAAAACGGATTAGACACCAATGCTTATTACCTGAAACTTTGCGGAAGTGGTGGTGGTGGTTACATCTTAGGTTTTGCACCAGACTATGCTAAGGCAGAGAAAATGCTGAAAGGTTTTAATAAAGAAGTAATTTATAGATTTTAAGATTTGCAAAATTGTTGGTTGTAAAGTCGTAAAATCATTTTTAATGTATTCTTAACAACTTTACGATTTCGCGGTTTTACAAAAAATGAAGAAAAATCATTCTTTTTACAGAATTTCTCAACTCGTTAGTTTTTTACTAGGAGCAAGAATTTTTGTCCTGATTTTTTTTACTTTTACCTTATATGTTTCTACTTTTTTTCTTTTTAACCAAGAAGAAAGTCTCAGAAAATTTGTTTTCGATTATAAAGTTCATGGGATTATCTTTTGTTCTGTGCTCAGTATCGCAGCAGGCGGTTTAATCAATCGTTTTTATGACCGCGAAAAAGATAAATTTCAAAAACCTTTTAGGACACAATTGCAAAGTTTTTTGCAAGAAAAATATTTTTTGTACAGTTATGTCGTGCTCAATTCTATATCATTAAGTATTTCTGCTTTTTTATCTTGGCGAATTTTTGTTTTCTTCTTAATATATCAGTTTTTTATATGGTTTTACAGTCATAAAATCAGTAAAATTCTCATCCTGAATAATCTTACATTTGTGAGTCTTTCTTTGTATCCGTTTTTCGGGTTATTGGTGTATTACAAACACTTTTCGTACAATCTTTTATTGATGGCAGCATTTCTTTTTTTGATTTTGCTGATTATTGATTTAATTAAGGATATTCTTACGATGGATGTAGATAAAATATTCAATTACAATACAATAGCAAATACTTTTGGCAAGAAAGTAAGTTATATTACTATTGGGATTGTATTGCTTTTGAATGCTTTGTTTTCTGTTCTTATCGTTGCCCATTTACCACATATAAATTACCTTTCTTGGTATTTTTCTTTGAGTGTGGTCTTTTTTATAATAATGAGTTTCCCGATTCTTACCTACGATAAATTTCATCTTTCTTGGGTAATTAATTTCTTCAGAATTTGGGTTTTTGTAGGCGTAATTTTTATGCTTTTGAACGGTTTTTTTGAACGATTTTAGCTTAAAAATCAATTAAAATTCAAATTCGAAAGAAGTGTTTTGTAAATAAGTTTCGCCTTGTCTTAAAATAGCATTAGGGAAATTTTCGTGGTTCGGTGCATCTGGGAAAACCTGCGTTTCAAAGCAAATTCCACTTTCAGAATGAAACGTTGTATTTTCTTTATTTTTGAGCTCATCAACCGTTTTTCCGCCCACATAAATTTGCACCGCAGGTTGATTGGTGTAAACCTTCATTTTTAATTGATTTTTTTCGCTCATCAAAATCGCAGCAGGTTGAGTTTCGTTTTTTATGATAAAACAATGATCAATCCCAGAAACAACATTCTTGAAATTTCTATAATCGAATTGATGATTTTCCATCAGAATATATTTTCCTGTTGGGATATTTTCTTCATCTAACTCTAAAAATTGTTCTGCATTAATCATCATTTTTTGATCTAAAACAGAGCCCGCAAAACCATCTAAATTAAAATAAGCATGATTGGTAAGATTGAAAAGCGTATCTTCCGTTGAAGTAGCTTTATAATTAATAATTAATTTGTTATCTTTTGATAATGAGTAGTTTACTTCAACACTAACATCTCCAGAATAAAAGTCGTTGGCTTTACTAAGATAAGAAAATGCAATAGAATTATTTTTTTTATCATAATTAATGAAATCCCAAACAACGTTGCTTAAATGATGGTTTCCGCCGTGTAAATGGTGCTTTCCGTGGTTTTTATCCAGCTGAACAAGCTGGTTGTTCAGGTAAAACTGAGCGTTTTTAATTCTTCCTGCAAATCTGCCCACAACACAATTAAAATAAGGAGAAGCGCCAATTTCAAAAGCTTTTATGTATTCTTCAACGTTATCAAAACCTAAAAGAACGTCTATTTTGCCATTTTTTGTAGGGATAATTAAAGATAAAATGGTTGCGCCAAAATTGGTAAATTGGGCTTCAATTCCGTTTTCGTTGGTTAAGCTGTAAACAGAGATTTCATCATTTATTTTTTTTGATGAAAAAGAAGAAAAATCAGTCATAATAAAAATCAATTTTCAAATGTAGCAATAAGTTTTAAGAAGAAAAGATTTTGAAATGAAAATCATCATCATAACGATTTATAAATGCTAATTCTAAATTTTGTACCTTTGCAAAAAATTATATTTTATGAGCAGAGAAAATAATTCAGGAAACAGAGATCGTAATGCAGGAAGAAAACCTTCCGGAAATTCTCGTGGCTCTAGAGTTGGTAAATCTTTTGATAAGAAAGATAGCCCTTTTGGTAAGAAAAAAACCGTAAGAGGTGTTAAAACTTCTTTCACTGAGCCAAAAGAAGAAAAATTATTCAGTAAAAAAGAATTTAAACCTTACGAAAAAACCGATAAAAAATTTAGTAAACCTAAAACGGGTAAATCTTTCGATTCTAGAGATAAATACGAAAAAGGAGAGTTAAAGTTTGGTAAAAAACCGTTCAATAAATTTGATAAAGACGAAGATAAAGCAAAATCTTTCGTACAGAAAAGACGTTTAGATAAACTCTCAAAATCAGAGAATAAAGAAACCATTCGTCTTAATAAATACATTGCCAATTCTGGTATTTGTAGCAGAAGAGAAGCAGATGATCTTATTACGCAAGGTTTGGTAGAAGTCAACGGAAAAGTGGTTTCAGAATTAGGATACCAAGTGCAGAAAACGGATAGAGTAGTTTTCGATGGACAAGGTATTACGCCAGAAAAACCAGTTTATGTATTGCTGAACAAGCCAAAAGGTTACATTTCTACTACAAAAGACGAAAAAATGCGTAAAACGGTGATGGATTTGGTTGCCAATGCATCGCCTTACAGATTATTTCCTGTAGGCAGATTAGACAGAAGCACAACGGGAGTTATCCTTTTAACCAATGATGGACACATGACGAAGAAGCTAACGCATCCATCATTCAATATGAAGAAAATCTATCACGTAACTTTAGATAGAAAACTTTCTAAAGAAGATATGCAAACCATTGCTGATGGAATTCGTTTAGAAGAAGGTGTTGCCGAAGTAGATGCGATTTCTTACATTGATGGAAAACCGAAAAACGAAGTAGGCATTGAAATCCATATCGGGTGGAATAGGGTAGTGCGCAGAATTTTCCAGAAATTGGGTTACGAAGTGGAAGCGCTAGACAGAGTAATGTTTGCAGGTTTAACCAAAAAGAATGTAAAACGTGGTTATTGGCGAATTCTTACAGAATTAGAAGTGAATAATCTTAAAATGTTATAAAATTGAAGAGCGCAACCTTAGCGCTCTTTTTTATTTGTAATTTTTGAGCTAAATTTGAGGAAAATACCCAAATGAGTTTATTCAATAATTTATTCGGTGGCAGCAACTCTGCTTCTTCAGAACTTCCTGAATTTTGGCGTAAGCTAGAGTCTTCAGAGGATTTACAATCTGCAATTGAGAAGTCTTCAGAAAAAACGATTGTTATTTTCAAACATTCTACAAGGTGCATCATCAGTAAAACGGTTCTCAGAAATTTCGAAAAAGAAATTGAACAGAATCAAAATAATGATATAGAATTTTATTATTTAGATTTGCTCAATTATAGAAATATTTCGAATGAAATTGCAGAAAATTTGCATGTAACGCACCAAAGTCCACAGGTTATTGTCATCAAAAATCAACAAGCAATTTATAACGCTTCACACGATGGTATTTCTTTAGAATCTATTTTAAAAAACATATTGTAGAATGGAGAATTTTCAGTTACAAATTTCCGCATTACTAGACGTTCCTATGGAAACCGTAGAGTTTTGCAGTGAAAAAATAAAAGTAAAAAAAGTCCCTAAAGGAGGGATTCTTATGAGAGCTGGCGAAATTTGTAAAGATACATTTTTTGTAAATAAAGGCTTGCTGAGGATGTACAGCATCGATAAAAACGGGAAAGAACATATCTTGCATTTTGCACCAGAAAACTGGATTTTGGTTGATAGAAGCAGTTTGTATCTCAACCAACCATCAGATTATTATATAGACGCAGTTGTAGAAACAGATGTACTTATTTTATCTCAGGAATATTTCGATTTTTTGGGCGAAAAACAGCCTTCTGTTTATTCCAGACAAAATACCTTGCTTCATAACCACATTAGCAGTTTACAGAAAAGAATTACGCAGCTTTTAGGAGCAACAGCCGAAGAAAGGTATGTGGATTTTCTTAAAACTTATCCCAATATTTTCGAAAGAGTACCACAATGGATGGTGGCTTCTTATCTGGGAATCACTCCAGAAAGTTTAAGCAGAGTGAGAAAAGAATTGGTAAGAAAAAAATAACAGAATGAAAAAAGTATTGCTTTCTTTTTTGCTGGGGTTTTCTTTTGTGGCAAAATCTCAGTCGTTCGATGTGGTTCCTTTGGGTGTTTATGGCGGAGAGGCAGAAGATAATTTGTCTTCTTATTTGGTTTCTGTTTCAGGCAAGAACCAGTTTTTATGTTTAGATGCAGGTACCATTCATTCAGGGATTAAAAAATCAATTGAAAACAAAATTTTTACTGTAACAGAATCGGTTGTTTTAAAAGATTATATCAAAGGATATTTTCTTTCTCATGGGCATTTAGACCACGTTTCTGGCTTAATTATCAATTCGCCAGCAGATAGCAAAAAAAATATTTACGCAATCCCTTACGTTAAAGATATTTTACTGAAACAATACTTCAGCAATGAAGTTTGGGCAAATTTCAGCGATGAAGGTTTGGTTGCAATCGGCAAATATCATCTAAAAGCTGTTGAACCCGAATCTGTTTTTGAAATTCCTGAGGCAAATTTCCAAGCGACTGTTTTTGAGTTAAGTCATACTTCCACGCACAGAAGTTCAGCAATTTTGCTGAATCATCAGAATCAGTATATTTTATATTTAGGCGATACAGGTTCTGATAGAGTTGAAGGCAGTCAGAAATTAGAAAATCTATGGAAAAACATTGCTCCATTAGTTAAAAATAAAGCTTTAAAGGCTGTAATGATTGAAGTTTCTTTCCCGAATGCTCAGAAAGAACAATTTTTATTTGGTCATTTAACTCCAAAATTACTTCATGAAGAACTTTCGAAATTATCTGTTTTGGTAGGAAAAGAAAATATGAAAGGACTGAATATTGTAATTACTCATCGGAAACCAGTGGGGAATAATCCTGAAATGATTGCTGATGAATTGATGAAAAACAATCCTTTTCAGGTTAAATTTTGGTTCCCTGAACAAGGGAAAAAATTGAGTTTTTAGGCGAAACATATTATCTTTTTTATCTGACTTAAAATTTTTCTTGTGTCTTATTGTTTTTTGGTATAACTTTGATTATTAATAAACTATAAAAACACTAGCGATGGAATTTAAAGAAATAATTAAAGGTTTTGAATTGTTTGATTCTGGAGATAAGATTGGTTATATCGAGTTTTCTGAAAGAGATGGAGTACTAAAAATTACCCATACAGAAGTACATAAAGAACATATTGGGAAAGGTTTGGGCAAAAAAATGGTGCAGGCTGTGGTAGAACACGCTAAAAAGCACAATTTTAAAATAAAACCATTATGTGCGGCAGCTGCACAAATCTTAAGAAAAGAAGAATTTGCAGACATGCTTGCTTAATAAAAAGGGAACTTCATTAAGAAGTTCCTTTTTTATTGTTTTGCAGATTAAAATGTCATTTCGAGTACATTATCATCAATTATTAATTTCCCAGAGGTAGCGTTTTTAATGTCTTGTACAGAAACACCTGGCGCTCTTTCTATACAATGAAATGCACCGTCTTTTATTTCGTAAACGCCCAATTCTGTTACTATTTTTTTAATACATTTTACTCCAGTTAAAGGCAAGGAACATTTGGGTAATAATTTACTTTCTCCAAGTTTATTAACTTGTTGCATTGCCACAATAATATTTTTGGCAGAAGCTACCAAATCCATAGCACCGCCCATTCCTTTTACCATTTTTCCGGGGATTTTCCAGTTGGCAATATCACCATTTTCTGAGACTTCCATAGCGCCGAGAATCGTTAAATCTACTTTTTGAGCTCTAATCATCCCAAAACTTGTAGCTCCATCAAAAATAGAAGCTCCTTTCAGTAGTGTAACGGTTTGTTTTCCAGCGTTAATGAGGTCTGCATCTTCTTCGCCTTCATAAGGGAAAGGTCCCATTCCTAGAATTCCGTTTTCTGATTGCAGCACCACATTAAAACCTTCTGGAATATAGTTGGCTACCAAAGTAGGAATCCCAATTCCTAGATTTACGTAGGTGTTATTTTTTATTTCTTTTGCGATGCGCATCGCAATTTGTTCTTTTGATAAAGCCATAGTGATTAATTTTTGGGTCTTACAGTTCTCTGTTCGATACGTTTTTCATAATGCTCTCCTTGGAAAATTCTGTGTACGTAAATTCCGGGGGTGTGAATTTGGTCTGGATCTAGTTCGCCAGCTTCTACCAATTCTTCTACTTCTGCAATCGTGATTTTACCAGCCATTGCCATCATTGGATTAAAATTTCTGGCGGTAGATTTATAAATGAGATTTCCTGCGGTATCACCTTT
>JAYRDY010000079.1:0-10055 GCA_041909215.1 Cloacibacterium sp.
CTCGCAAATCTATCCAAACCATAAAACCTTTGTCTCTGATGGTTTGTACCCAACCAGAAAGTGTAACTTTTTCATTAAGATTTTTGAGTGTAAGTTCTCCGTTAGTGTGCGTTCTGAACATTTTTTTAGATTTTAGATTTTAGATTTCAGATTTTAGATTTTTTTAATTTTTAAAATTAAATTTCAAATTTTGAAAAAATCTAATCTCATAATTTCAAAAAAATTAGGCTGCAAAGATAAGATTTTAGGATGGAAGATGGAAGTTTGATTTTAGAAGTTTTTTAGAAGTTGAAACTATTTTTCTGGAATATATTCTAATAAATCTGCTGGAGTACAATCCAATGCTTTGCAAATGGCTTCTAAAGTAGAAAGTTTTATCGCTTTTGCTTTACCTGTTTTTAAGATGGAAAGATTGGCTTGTGTAATGCCAATTTTTTCTGCGAGTTCTTGCGATTGCATTTTACGTTTAGCAAGCATTACGTCTATGTTAATGATGATTGGCATAATATTAAATGGTTAAATCGTTTTCTGATTGAAGTTCGTAGCCTTTTTTGAAGAAGGCAATCACAAAGAGAATGCTACAGCCAATAATTAACATATAAAAGCTGGTGTAAATAGCATCACCAAAAGCAAAGTCTTTGAAAATAAAGTTTTTGAAAATATGAAGTGGAATATATAATAAATTGAGATAGGCTAATCTTTTTAACCAAAGAATGACTTCTTTACTGAAGATGATTTCGTTTGTAAGTTCTTTCAGAATTTTATATAACGAATAAGTGAAAAAAGATAAATAAAAGAATGTGCTAATAATGTTAAATGCTGAATGTAAATTATAAATTCCTGTATAAAGTTGAGTTTCTGTAAAAGGAATGTTCATTCTGAATTTCATTAAATCTTTTAATTTTTCTGTATAGAAATTGTTATTCCAACCTACATCTTGGCTGATGTAGAATGTTTGTGAAAGAAAATGGCTTCCTGTTTTTTCATTATAAAGAATAACTGAGAAACCAAAAATTTCATAAAGTCCTATTAAAGTAAAGGTGATGAATAAAAAGTAGAAAAAGTAACTTAAATACTTTGATACAGAGTTTTTACCGATAAGTTTCATAATTGCTTGTTTTAAAATTATATCGCAAATGTATAAATAATTATTGTAAAACAATAAAATATTTTAAATTTTAATAAAATTTCATTTTAAAAGTAAATTTTGCGTGAGGGCGAAGGCAATTGTTGGAGCTCTCCCGAAATTGCGTTGGGTTTTGTTGGTGATTTTCGGGAAGCGACTTGCCGAAGACCGACTTTTTGTTTTTTCTGTGAGGTTTGTGTGGGCTAAAAACAAAAAGGCACGCCCTAAATATTTTTTTTGATGACAAATTACAGTTTGTGTGAGATGGATATTTTTTTAACTTTGTAAGAACCAATCATTTAAAAATTTGAATTATGGGAAAAGGTGATCAAAAAACGAGAAGAGGAAAAGTAACCGCAGGGAGCTATGGCAAGACTAGACCCAAAAAATCGGCAAAAGCAAAATTGGTTGCAGCGGCGGTTGTAGAAAAGCCTAAAAAGGAAACTGCACCGAAAGCTGAAAAGCCAAAAAAAGTTGCGGAAGAAAAGCCGAAAACCACAAGAAAGAAAAAAACCGAAGAATAAATCTTCGGTTTTTTATATTTATTAATTTTGAGGGATTATTTACCACCTCCAAGAATAGAACCTAGTAAACCTCCAAGTCCGCCTTGGTTTTGTTGTTGGTTTCCGCCACCAAGAACGCTTCCTAGTAAATCTCCTAATCCACCACCTGATTGTTGCGTTGCGCCGCCAAGAACGCTTCCTAAAATATCATTAAGAGGGTTAGATGGTTGTGCTTGTGCTTGTTGTTGTGCGCCACCAAGGATACCACCCAATAAATCTCCTAAACCACCAGCATTTGCGCCACTTGCTTGTTTCTCTTTACCGATGTAACCCATGATTACAGGGGCTAACATTGCTAAAATTGGTCCGATTTTATCCATAGAAATTCCAGTATTCTGAGAAAGTTGGTTTTCTACAGTAGTTTTTTGTCCGCCAAAAATATGGTCTAAAATAGAGCCTCCTTCTTGTTGTCTTTCTAAAGCTGCAGCAGGATTGTTCAGGATAGAACCATCGTGGTCTTTGTCTAAAGCATTGTTAAGCGCTTCTGCTTCATTAGCATCTTGTGCTTTGTTTTTAAGGTAAGAAATAATAAGAGGAGCTGCAACTGCAAGAAGTGCAATGATTTGTCCTTTGCTGATACCGAATTTATTTTCTGCTTGTTCTGCAACTTGGTTTCCAGCGTTTCCTGTGATAAGGTCGATTAAACTCATAGTTTGTTTGTTTTTGGTTTAAATTTATTTTTTAATCTTCATAAAGTTAACAAATTTTATACCTTAACAGAAATTATCGGTTGAAAATTAATGAACTAAATCTAATTATCTGATTTTCAGTGTTAATTTTTAAAAATAGGCACGTTACTGCAAGCTTCACCGAACATTAAAGATTTTACAATTGGTTTCAGTTTTTCCACTAATTCTATGTAGGCATTTTCTGGGATGTCTTCTTCGCTGCAACCTTTCACAAGAACACGTTTTCCTTCTAAATTTGCAAAATTATAATTAGAAATTGCTTCGTGCATTAAAACCACTTCTAAATCTTTCTTGGTTCCATAAACTATTTTTTTAGCAACTCCGGTAAGTTTGGAAGTGATTAAAAAATAAGCCCAAATTGGTACAATTGCATCAACGGAACAATACACGTAAACATAAGCATCACGATAAATTTCAGCATCAATTTCAGCTACTTTTTCACGGAAATCTTTTTCTTTCAAAATCATTTCCATGAAGAGGAAATCCTTCAAATCTATCCCGATTCTTTTGCCTTTTGGAGAAAGTTCAGATAAATCAAAATTCACCAAACCGCTTTCTGCTACTTTATTTTTTATTTCAAAATCTTCTGACATTTTCATAATTGTTTATCGTTTAGATTAATGTTTTCATGGGATGCAAAAATAATCTAATGGTGGTGTAAGTTTAATAAATTTTTTTAGCAAAATTACATAATATTTTTTTTGATTATTTTTCACGTTTTCTTTGGCTGTTTTTGTTTATTTTTAATGCCAAATAAATGCCAAGACAAAATGCTAATATACGGTGTAGATTATTTTACAAATCAAGATGTAATTGATATTGTTAAAGGACATAAAAAAGCAAAGCTTAATAAACAATCACAGGAACAAATTCTGAAATCTTATCAAAATGTTCAGAAAATTGTAAAATCAGATAAAACAGTTTACGGAATTAATACAGGTTTCGGGCCACTTTGCGAAACTAAAATTTCAGAAGAAGAAACGGCTAAATTACAAGAAAATCTCATTATTTCACATTCTGTTGGGGTTGGTAAACCTATTGCAAAAGAACTTTCAAAAATAATGATGATCTGTAAAGTGCACGCTCTTTCAAAAGGCTTTTCAGGGATTTCTCTAGAGGTGGTAGAACGTTTGATTTTAATGCTCGAAAAAGACATTATTCCAGTTGTTCCAGAACAAGGATCTGTTGGCGCAAGTGGAGATTTGGCGCCTTTAGCACATCTGGTTTTGCCACTTTTAGGCTTAGGTAAAGTTTGGGAGGATGATAAACGGGTTGAAACTTCTGAAGTTTTAGAAAAACATCAATTAAAACCTTTGAAATTACAAGCTAAAGAAGGTTTAGCGTTAATTAATGGAACCCAGTTTATTTTGGCTCATGCTATTTTAGGCTTAGATAAATTTCAATATTTATTGAATTTAGCAGATTTAGCGGCTGCGTTTTCTATTGAAGCTTATCAAGGTTCTGCAAGTCCTTTCAAGAAAGAGTTGCACGAGATTAGAGCTTATAAAGGAAGTCAGTTGGTAGCGAAAAGAATGACGGATTTTCTCAAAAATTCTGAAAATTTAGAAAACCACGAAAATTGCGGAAGAGTGCAAGATCCGTATTCTATGCGTTGCGTTCCGCAAGTACATGGTGCGAGTAGAAATGCTTTTGAACATTTGAAAGAAATGGCAGAAACAGAGCTTAATTCTGTAACAGATAACCCGATTGTAATTTCTGATGAAGAAGCCATTTCTGGAGGTAATTTTCATGGTCAATTAATGGCACTTCCTTTAGATTACGCGACTCTAGCCGCTGCAGAATTAGGAAATATTTCAGACAGAAGAAGTTATCTTTTACTCGAAGGGAAATATGGTTTACCAAAATTATTGATAGAAAGTTCTGGGTTAAATTCTGGATTTATGATTCCGCAATATACTACAGCAGCATTAGTTACCGAAAATAAAACGCTTTGTTTCCCAGCTTCGGCAGATTCTGTGCCTACCAGTTTGGGGCAAGAAGACCATGTTTCTATGGGCAGTATTTCGGGGAGAAAATTCAATCAAGTCTTAGGGAATTTAGAAAATATTTTAGCGATAGAATTGATGTTTGCAGCACAAGGAATAGAGTTTCGCAGACCGTTGAAGTCTTCTAAAATTATTGAAGAAAACTACGAAATTATCCGTTCTAAAGTTAGAAAATTAGAAAACGACCGATTGATTGGCGAAGATATTCTTACCATTGCAGAAATGGTGAGAAATAGAGCTTTTATAGTGGATTAAAGAGTAATTTCTATACTATCTTTTCATCTATAAACCATTGTCTTTTTAGTTTTCGTATTCTGTATTTAAAATAAATAGATAACCGTCTCATGGGAATCAATTTTAAAGCTTATTGTAGATAATTACAAAATTCATTCCATGTTTTATTGTGTTTAGTTAAAATTTAACTGATAGTTGTCATGTAATTGTAAGGTAAAAAAAACTTTGCCAAAAAATCTTGACAAAGTCTATTGGTTTTTAACTTTTAATTCTCCATTTTAATTAATCAAAACACTCGTTATACTCAAGCTTCCACCAATCAATTCATCATTAAAAAGCGAAATTTCATCAGATTTTTCTTTCAAACCAAGCGTATAAATGAGAGGCAAATAATGATCTAGGGTAGGAATGGCATTTTGTAAAGCCGCACATTGTTTCTCAATTTTTTTAAAGTTTGCTTAATAACTGAACTTTTCCGTTCATTGCAGAAGAGGCTTCTAAGAGAAGTTTGCCTTTTTTGCCTTTTTCGTAGAGGTAAAGTTTGTCTCCTTCTTCCATTTTAATGGTGGTTGTAGCACCTTTTGTTAAAGAATAAGAACCGCCACTTCCTGCGTTATAAACTTGTACTACGTTATCAGTGTCATTTTTAATTTTGATATCAATTTTTGATTGAATTTTAACTTCAATTTTCGTTAAAGTAGGCAATGTTATTTTTGCTTTTACAGTGTAGCATATGCTTACCATAGCTAAAGATAAAATTATTTTTTTCATAGGTGTAAAATTGGGTTTGTTATTTTTTGATTTTCGTTTATGTTTTTAGAATCTATTCTTTTATTAAATTTTTCGTTTGTGTATTTCCTTCTTTATCAGTAATTTTAATAAGGTAATTTCCTCTTTTTAGAGAAGAAATATTCATTTCTTTTGATGCTGATTCTTTTATTTTTTTACCTGAAAAATCATAAAGTTCTATTTTAGTAATAGCAGTTTCAGATTTCACAAAAACAACATCTTTTGAAGGATTGGGATAGATGGAAATGTTGTTCTTTACAATATTATTGTTATCTGAAGTGCTTAATGTGTTATTTTGATATAAACTTAAAATCTGTGTACTGTTAAGAGCTCTGTCATATATTTTTAAATCATCAATTGCTCCAGCGAAAGCATTAATTCGAAAAGAGGTTAAGGTTGTGTTAATCAACGGTTTATAAGAAGTGCCTTTTATTACTCCATTAATGTAAATTTTCACATTATCTGCTTCAAAAACCAGAGCTGCATGATACCATTGGTAAGGATTTGTGGTTCCGTTTGTAAAACTAGAATCATAGGAAGCCCCAGAAAAACTAACGCTATTTGCATTCATGTAAAATCCAAAGGCATTGTATTGTGAGGTTCCGCCATAACCTAATGCTGCATAAGAAGTGATAGGGTTGAAGGTAGTGTGATAGTACCAAAAAGAAATGGTTCTGTCTCTTTTCCCAAGTGGTAAATCAGGAATATTACAAACTCTTGTAGCAGAAGCAGTGGTAACCATTGCTTGGCCAGCTCCAGATCTTCCAGCAGTATAAGTTATGGGATAAGAAGCGCTACTTGTTGTAAAGTTCACGCTGTTTGAATCATCTGCAGCAGTGTTATTAAACGAAAAAGATTTTATTAATCCTACAGTATTCGTATTGGGTTCATTATATATAGCCGTAACTTCACTGTCTGAAACAGCTCTATTGTATATTTTCAAATCGTCTATTAAGCCATTAAACCATTGTTCTCCACCAACGCCAACACCTAATTTAAAAATATCTGAATTATTAATTGTATTCCACGATTTAGTCATAGAACCCATTAATTGTCCATTTCTGTACATTTTAGCGGTTGTTCCGTCATAAGTCATCACGAAATGATACCAAGTTCCTACATTATTGGGATTTCCTCCCATCATTATGGTATAATTATCGGTATGAGACATAAACATCGTTCTATCTACACTTACACCACCACCACAAGCGTTTCCAGATGTGCCAGTTCCGTAAGTGAAAATTGGGCCGTAATTTAATCCTGCATCTGCTAAAGATCTTGTCCAGAATGCAATAGTTCTAGGAGCATTACCATAAGGCAATCCGGGAATGGTAGCCTGAGATTGCAAGGTGTACGTCATTCTGATTGCAGAATTGGGATATCCACTTCTATCATAATCAAATGAAGTGGGTGAAAAAGAAACTGTATTTGCTTCATTAGTATAAGAATTATCAAACTTAAAATATTGAATTAGCCCTGCTGTAACTTGTGCATTCCCAAATGCAAAAAATACAACCAGTAAAAAAGTAAATGTTTTTGCTTTCATAATTATAACATATAAAATTTAGCTAAATTTATAGGTAGTATTTATTAAAAATTAAGCAAATTAACCAAACCTGCTTTTGAGTTAACGAAAGCTTACTTTTAGTTTTTAGTTTAGTCATTCACAGAAAACAAATGCTGAAAAATTCAATAAAAAAGACTTCAAAATAGAAGTTTTTTTCGTGGGAAATATTACTCTTTTATTAAACTTTTCGTTTGCGTATTTCCTTCTTTATCAGTGATTTTTACAAGGTAATTTCCTCTTTCTAAAGAAGAGATATTCATTTCTTTTGATGCTGATTCTTTTATTTTTTTACCTGAAAAGTCATAAAGTTCTATTTTAGTAATAGCAGTTTCAGATTTCACAAAAACAACATCTTTTGCAGGATTTGGATAGATGGAAATGTTGTTTTTGATATTAGACAAGTCATCTGTAGCCAGCGTTCCGGAGTATAAACTATTTACCTTAGCATCTGTTAGTGCTACATCAAAAATTTGTAAATCATCAATCGCTGCATTAAGAGTACCTCCAGAAGATGTACTTGGAGTAGCACCTATTTTAAATAAATTATTAGCGGAATTAGAGGTGTTAATTGCTAAAGTTTGGGTTTTAATCAAATTTCCATTCATATAAATTTTTACTTTAGTTCCGTCATAACTTGTTACCAAATGATACCACTGCCCATTATTAAAAAACACATTAGAATTGTCATTAATGGTTACTATTACACTGTAACCTGCTCCCCAATTGTATTGTTCTAAGCCATTGTTGTAATTCATTGTTAAACCGAAAGCTTGTCCGTTTACAGCATTTCCATAACTAAATATGTAACTTCCACCGGTAGGATTGTACTGATTAAATTTTATCCAAGTAGC
Organism: Cloacibacterium sp.; assembly: GCA_041909215.1. Classification (GTDB taxonomy): domain Bacteria; phylum Bacteroidota; class Bacteroidia; order Flavobacteriales; family Weeksellaceae; genus Cloacibacterium. Next base: position 7,826 of record JAYRDY010000079.1, read on the forward strand.
TACAGTTCTCGCACTGTTTCCCAACGGTAGATTACTAATAATGGTCTTTAAACCTCCAGCATTGGGAATATTCACGGCTTGTCCGCCATTTCTACCCGTAACAAAAGAAGTTGGAAAAGTGGCATTCAGCTGAGTAAGTTGTATCGTAGAATTGCTATTAGAATATGTATTGTCAAATGTAAATCGATGAATTGGTGTTTGCGCTTTTATCATCAGAAAAGGCAAAAGAGATAAAATAGAAAGTAGTTTTGTTTTCATAATCGCTTTGTTTTAATGGTTAAAAAAATATTTTTGAAATTCGTTTTCTATGTCTGTAATATCAATTTGTTTTGGGCTTTTTTTCGGCATATAGAAAATAATATCCCAAGAAAGTTCTTTAATATTAAATTTCTTAAATCTTCCGTTTTCTAAAAATTTAATATGATCCGAACTATTGATTTTAATGGTTTTGATGTTTTTCTTTTTTAAGAAAATTTTGGCTTGATCTAAGTAATACAATCCATCTTCTACAATCACAGAAAACTCATCGTCACTCGCTGATTCTTTTTTCAGTTGGTTAATTCTATCGTTAGAAGGCATCACAATCACCACGGCTTTTTCTTTGATGTTTAAAGTTTTTTGAGCCGGTAATGAATTGAATGTGAAAAGAAGCAGAAGCGCAAAAAGGTTTAATTTGAATTTCATCATTTTTAGAAAATTTAAAGAAATTACCACGGAACATATAGAAAAGTTCCGCAGTAATTATATGAAGAAACTTACTTATTTGCGTTTGCTTTTGCACAATCTATAGGATCCATTCCAGAGTTGGCATAATCTGTAGGTGGCGTAACGTAATTTTCATTTAAACTTCCTGGTGCAGAATAAGAATTGAGTTGTTCTATTTGCATATTCATAAATCCGCAAGTTCCATCAGGTTTTTTGAAAACTGCTACTATTGCCATTAATCTAGAAGTAAGCGTTTTTACATAATTTCCTTGGCTATTTCTTAAGTCTTGATATTGAGGCACCCATTCACTTACAGGATAGCAATAAATTGGCGTTTCTTTCCAGCCGTAGTCTGCCACACGTTTTTTTACAGCATTCATCATCGCTTGTTGAGAAGGAGCTTTTGCAGGAGTAATTTTTTTAGGAAGATCTGTACCAGCAGCATAAGCTTCGTCTTTTTTCTTGTTCATATCTTTAAAGATTTGAGCAATTTTTGCTGGAGGATAATTTTTAATTTTATCTTGCATTCCTTCTTTATAGAAAAATAGATATTGTTGTCCGTCAAATAAATTATGTCCATAAGGATCACTACCAGAAGCTGCATAAGGCTCATCAGCAGCATAGAATAATCCTGGTTCTAGCTGAAGTAAACCTTTTACTTCGCCTTTTTTTACTCCTTTTGCAGGATCTTTATCTTGATATTGAACGTAGGCAATATCAGGCATATAACATTCTCGGTAGTGTAAAATTCCCTTAGATTTCATTTGTTGTAAAAGCATTGCTTTATACTTTAGTGTAACTCCAGAACTTACCCACGTTGTGTATTGAGCATCAATAATTGGGTTTCCTTCACTACTTTTTTGGAAATGATATCTTGAATAAAGATTTACTTTGAAATTGGCATCATCAAATTCTAGATACACTTTTTTAAGTGCCAAAACTTTTCCGTTGGTAATATTTTTAATACCTAAAGGAACTGAAGCGTAATAAATTCCACTTGATCCTTCTTTTTTGAAATTTTGTTTTTCTAAGAAAGGATCAGCAGCATCTTCTTCTAATGCTTTTAAATCTTTTTTGTCTGGCGTAATTGCTTTTTTAGCATCACCTTCTGGTGTGCCTAACGTTTTTTCTGCTACTTTGGTTAGTAGTTTTCCGAATTGAGCATTGGCTTGTAATGTAAAGCAGGTAAGAAGGAGAATAGAAATAGTTTTTCTCATAATGTTTTTATATATTAAATTGTGTTTTCATCAATAAACCAATAGCGATATAATTTTTGTAAGAATTGGCTAAAGTGTTTCTTCATGTTTTTTTGCAAAATTATTTCTAGTGATGCTTTGTTCTGGAGCACATTTAACCAAAGTCGATTTTGGATTAACATAACAGACTTTTAGATTTTCGTTAATTCAAAATGGTTTTTAGTAAACTCTGAAACGGAGTGAGAAGAATTATTGCTAATTTTGTTGATAATGATTAAGAAAATCTTATTTTTTCTAGCGGTTTTAATAAATTTTGTACTTTCTGCGCA
>JAYRDY010000080.1:0-9739 GCA_041909215.1 Cloacibacterium sp.
ACTTCGGCTCAAAAAATCATCAGTTTTATGGGGAATTCTCCTTATGATTTTGTGATGAATGCTTCCGAAAAAGATTTCAAAAAACTAGAAAATAAAGCCGTTCACAGAACCTTTTCTGGCGAAGATTTCAAACAATTTATTTTTGATTTAAAGAGTGTTTATACCGAATTTGAGAGTTTAGAACAATTGTTTCTTTTAAAAGAAAACGAAGAAAATTATTATCATTCCATTGAAAGATTTAGAAATCGTTTTCTTGGCGAAACGCTTCACCGAAGTCATAAACACGTAAGTTCGCCGTATAAAAATTCGGCTTCCAAAAGATTGGTTATGTTTCTTCGGTGGATGGTTCGTGAGGACAGAAAAGGTGTTGATTTTGGCATTTGGAAAAACCTTCCGCAGCAATATTTATCAATCCCATTAGATGTTCATACGGCTAATGTTTCCAGAAAATTAGGGATTCTCAACCGTACTCAAAACGATTGGAAGGCGGTGGAAGAACTCGATATAATCATTAGAAAATATAACCCAAAAGATCCTGCAATCTATGATTATGCGCTTTTCGGAATTGGCGTTTCTAAAGAATTTTTGTGAAATTTAATAATTAAACCACAAAAGCAACAAAAGATTTATTTTTAAGTTGTTCATAAGTAAAAAATAAAACTTTCGCTTTTTTTTACTTTTGAAATACTTGTTTTCAAGAATTTCTTTTGTTGCTTTTGCGGTTAAAAATTGATTAAAAAGATAGTTTTGAATATAAATTAAATCCATTTTTTCTTTAAGAACAACCAAACGCCTAAAATGGAAAGAAGAAAAGAACCTAAAAGAATCAAATAAATTCCGTTTGGGTTTCGCTCTAAATGGTTGGTAACATTCATCCCGTAAATACTCGCAATAAGCGTAGGAATCATCAAAATAATAGAAATAGAAGTCAAACGTTTCATAATAACATTCAGGTTATTAGAAATTACCGAAGCGTAAGCATTCATCATCCCGCTAAGAATGTCGTTGAAAATGTGCGAGGTTTCTATGGCTTGTTTCAGCTCAATTTCTACGTCTTCCAAAAGTTCTTCTTCTAAAACATTTTTAATTTTTTTACTGCTTTTGAATCTGAAAAGTAAAATTTCATTGCCTCTAAGCGATGTATTGAAGTAAACTAAAGATTTTTCGAGGTTGAAAAGCGTCTGCAAGTCTTCATTTTTAATGGAACGTTCCAAATCGTTTTCTGCAGTTTTAATCTGAATGTTAATTTGTTTTAAATATTTCAAAAACCAAACACTTGCACTTAAATGGAATCTCATAATAAGATTAAGATTGTCCGTTTCTTCAATGGTTTTTCTGGTAGAATAATAATTTACGAAATCTTGTAATAAATCTGCTTTGTAAAAACTAACGGTTACAAAATAATCATCATTGTAAATAATCCCTAAAGGAACGGTAATAAAAGGAGATTTTTCGTTGGTGGTTTTGTGCGGAATACGGAGCAAAACAAACGTCCAGTCGTCTTCTACTTCAATTCTAGGGCGTTCATCAATATCTTCAATATCGTTGTAAAAAGCAACGGGGATTTTGAGTTCTTCCAGTAAAAAATTTTTATCTTCTTCGGTAGGTTCTACAATACTGATCCAAGTTTTATCTGTAATTTCTTCTGTTTGGGTAATCTTTTTGTCGATATGATAAATGTTTTTCATTTCTAGGAATTTTGAAATTAAAGATTAAAAGATGTTAAAAAATTTAACTCTTGGATGAACCAATGTACAACTATTGAGATTGAAATCTTGTAAAACAATGCTTCAAAAACATTGCAAATTTAAGAAAAATAGAGCTTAAAATCTATTGTGAATTTTTATTAATGCAATTTTTAATAAATATTAATCGTAAATTTGCAAAAAATAGGAAAATGAAATCAAAAGAAACAAAAGAATCGAGAATTCAGAAAATTCCTACCGCCATTGATAAATTTTCAGACAAAGCCATTGCTTGGATTGGTTCTGTTGAGTCTTTAATTGCACATACGATATTTTTTGTAGTCTCTTTTGGCCTTTCTATTTTTGATTTGGTTCAGTTTGATAAAATGCTTTTGGTTTTAACTACTGTGGTTTCTTTAGAGGCAATTTATTTGGCTATTTTTATTCAAATGTCAGTAAATAAAAGTCACGAACATATTGAGGATTTGAAGGAAGATGTAACTGAAATTCAGGAAGATATTGAATATATTCAGGAAGATATTGAAGAAATTAGCGAAGATATTGATGAAATTCAGGAAGATATTGAAGAAATTAGCGAAGATATTGATGAAATTGCGGACGATGATGATGAGGACGATGATGAACACAAAGAAAAAGCCAAAAAAGTAATCCTTAAAAGCAACGTTTCTAGCAATACCAACGAAATTAAGTCTCTTAAAAGCAAAATAAACGAACTGCAAGCGCAGCTACAAGAATTGCTGAATGACGATGATGAAGACGAAAAAGAAAAGGAAAGCTAGAGAGCAGCTTTCCATTCTATTGTAAAGTTGATGAAATCTTCCACGCTTAATTCTTCCGCTCGTTTATCCATAAATAGATGATTTTTAATGCTTTCTGGAATATTTAGCGGTTTTAATGCATTGCTCAGTTTTTTTCTTCTTTGGTTGAAACCCGTTTTTACGATTTGTTTGAATAAAACTTCATTTCCTTCTAATCCTTCTTTTTTGTTTCTTGTCATTCTAATAACGCCAGATTTTACTTTTGGTGGCGGGTTGAAGACGTTTTCGTGTACCGTGAAAAGATATTTTACATCATAATAGGCTTGTACCAAAACAGAGAGAATTCCGTAATCTTTCGTTCTAGGCACAGCGGCAGTTCTTTCTGCTACTTCTTTCTGGAACATCCCAACCATTTCGGGGATTTGCTGATAATGATCAATAATCTTAAAAAGAATTTGAGACGAAATATTGTAAGGGAAATTGCCAATTACAGCTACTTCTCCATTAAAAATATCACTCAGATTAATTTTGAGAAAATCACCCGTAAAATGCTGCTCTTGTAGCTGAGGATAATGTATTTTTAAATATGCTATAGATTCTGTATCTATCTCTGCAACAAATGTTTCTATGGGTTTTTCGAGTAGATATTTGGTGAGCACGCCCGTTCCTGGGCCAACTTCTAGCGCATAAGAATATCCACTGAAACTAAGACCTTCAACAATTTTTTTGGCGATGTTTTCGTCTGTAAGAAAATGTTGCCCTAGATGTTTTTTAGCTTTTACGTTCAAAATTTTTAAGATTTTTTAACAAAGTTTAGTATTTGTACACGGGCAAATTTCGGAGTTTTTTTTCTATTTTAGCAGAAAATTTTTATTGATGGCAAAATTAGCAGAAGATTTAAACAAAAAACGACTCCGTTCTAGTAACATAACTGTTTCTATAAGTATTGCATTAGTATTATTTTTAGTTGGGCTTTTTGGTTTAATTTTAATTAATGCTCAGAAATATTCAGATTACATTAAAGAACAATTGGTGGTAGAAGCCTATTTTAATGATTATCTAGATCCTAAAGACTCTGCAAAAGCAGATCAGTACCATAAATTAACTTTTGAGAGAATTAAACTTCAACCGTTTGTTAAAAAAGCGAAGTTTATTACCAAAGAAGAGGCTACAAAAATCGCAAAAAGCCAATTAGGGATAGAAACAGATGCACTTTTTGAAGGCAATATTTTCCCTCCTTCTGTGGAAGTTACGCTAAAACCAGAATACGTAGATCCTGCAAAGATTGATAATGTTGTAAAACAATTACAAGCTACAGAAGGCGTAAAAGAAGTGAAAAATGATAGTAAATTAACAATAGAAGTTTACAATAATTTAAACAGAATTCTTATCTGGATTTTGGCATTTTCTATTCTATTTTTAGTGGTTGCAATGGTGTTGATTAACAACTCTATCCGTCTTAAAATCTTCTCAAAAAGATTTATCATCAAAACCATGCAATTGGTTGGGGCGAAGCGCAGATTTATCTTAAAACCATTTATTAAAGAAGCTGTTATTTTAGGAGTAATTGGTGCCGTAATTGGTTTAACGGCATTATTTACAGGTTGGTACTTCTTTACCAACGAGATAGGAACTCCTTTTGTACAAGATACCAACCAATATGTTTGGTTAGTAGCCATTGTTTTCGGGGTAGGTATTTTCATTACTGTTTTAAGTACAGTTTTTGCCACTTGGAGATTCTTAGCTTCTAATGTAGATGATCTTTATTACTCATAGAAACTTATAAAATGTCTAAAAATAATAAAATGCAAAATTCTGAAAATCAAGAAAATACTTTCTATTTCGGAAAAGAAAATTACAAGTGGATGCTTATTGGTTTAGCACTAATTATTGTAGGTTTTCTATTAATGTTAGGAGCTGATGCGAATACAGTTGACGGAAAATTAGATCCTAACGCTTGGAACGAAGATATTTTTTCCATCAGAAGAATCAGAATTGCGCCACTTTTGGTAATTGCAGGATTTGTAGTACAAGTTTTTGCCATTCTCAAGAGAAATAAATAGCAAAATTTAAAAACTAAAGAATTAAAAGATTTAAATATTTATTTGAATCTTTTAATTTTTTTAGTGAAAAACTTAATATCAAACAACGAATTAATTTCTTATCTATTAATTCTTAATTCTTAATCAAATAATGGATTTAATCAGAGCAATTATCATTGCAATAGTAGAAGGACTTACAGAATATTTGCCCGTATCATCTACTGCACATATGATTTTCACGAGTTCTATTTTCGGAATTCAAGAAGACGAATTTGTAAAAATGTTTCAGGTTTCCATCCAGTTCGGAGCCATTTTAGCAGTCGTTTTCTTGTATTGGAAAAAGTTTTTTGATTTCAAAAACTTCAACTTTTATCTCAAACTTGCTTTTGCCGTTTTACCAGCTTTAGTATTAGGGAAATTATTTGATGATAAAATTGATGCAATTCTCGGAAATCCCATTCCTATTGCAATAGTTTTGGTTTTGGGAGGCATTGTTTTACTTTTTATAGATAATATTTTCAAAGTTCACACCATCCATAACGAGAAAGAAATCACCATCAAAAAAGCGGTGATTATTGGTTTTTGGCAATGCCTCGCGATGATGCCAGGAACGAGTAGAAGTGCCGCTTCTATTATTGGTGGTATGCAACAAAAACTTACAAGAGAGGCCGCTGCAGAATTTTCTTTCTTTTTAGCCGTTCCTACCATGTTAGCCGTAACAGTTTATTCAATTTTTTTGAAAACTTTTCACTATCAAGGTGTCGAACAAAAAGGTTACCAAATGCTAATGCAAGGCGATAATCTTAAACTTTTCTTGGTCGGGAATTTAGTTGCATTTATAGTAGCGGTAATTGCCATTAAATTCTTTATTGGAGTAATAAAAAAATACGGCTTCAAACCTTGGGGTTGGTACAGAATTATTACAGGAATTGCACTTTTGGTGTATTTTACTTGGTTTCAATAAAATTTGGGCAGCAATTCCGCCTTCCGTTCCCGCTTTTTTGGGTAGCTTCGGCAAGCTCAGTCACCCAAAAAGAGCTCCACTCAAGTCGGGCTGCGAAATAAGCAAAGAAATAATTTAGCATATTTTAGAACAATATTAAAAACCTTCAACCCAATGAAAACCGCCGAAGATTTCTTAAACGGACAAATTATTCTCCTCGACAAACCTTTGGATTGGACGAGCTTTCAGGCGGTGAATAAACTCAAATATAAACTCAAAAGAGAGTTCAATCTTCCCAAGAAATTCAAAATTGGTCATGCAGGTACATTAGATCCCAGAGCTACAGGATTACTCATCGTTTGTACAGGTAAATTCACCAAAAAAATCCCCGAAATACAAGACGCTCCGAAAGAATACGTTGCAGAAATAAAAATCGGCGTACAAACAGAATCTTACGACACCGAAAAACCCGAAATTTTGCATCAAGATTATTCTCACATCAACAAAAATTTCATCAAAGAAACTCTAGAAAAATTTGTTGGCGAAATGGAGCAGAAGCCACCCATTTTTTCGGCCATTAAAATAGATGGAGAACGCGCTTATGATTTGGCAAGAGCAGGACAAGAAGTGGAAATGAAATCCAGAAAAACCACGATTCATTATATTAATAATATCGAAATCAACCTTCCATATATTACTTTTACTGTAGGTTGTAGCAAAGGAACTTACATCAGAAGTTTGGCGCATGATATCGGGCAAAGTTTGGGTGTTGGCGCTTATCTTACTCAACTCAGAAGAACCAAAATAGGTGATTATTGCATAGAAAATGCTTCTTCAGAATTTTTAGAAAACGAATTTAGATTTTCGGTTTAACATCAATTAAAACAAATTAAATACTGTGGAAACACGTATCAATAAATATTTATCAGAAGTTGGCTTTTGTTCTAGGAGAGAAGCTGATAGACTTTTGGAACAAGGCAGAATTACCATTAATGGCAAAAAACCAGAATTAGGAACTAAAGTTTCTGATGCTGATGAAATCTGTGTTGATGGTAAAAACATCAAAAAAACAGATGAAAAACACGTTTATATTGCCTTTAATAAACCTGTTGGGATTGTTTGTACTACCGATACTCAACGAGAGAAAAACAATATTGTAGATTACATTAATCATCCGAAAAGAATTTTCCCAATTGGTAGGCTAGATAAACCAAGTGAAGGCTTGATTTTATTGACTTCTGATGGCGATATTGTGAATAAAATTCTGCGCGCAAGAAACAACCACGAGAAAGAATATCTCGTAAGAGTAGATAAACCCATTTCGCCAAAATTTCTAGAAAAAATGCGAAACGGAGTTCCTATCTTAGATACGATTACCAAAAAATGCGAAGTAGAACAAATTGATACTTTGCAATTTAGAATTGTTCTTACACAAGGATTAAACCGACAAATCCGTAGAATGTGCGAGTATTTGGGTTACGAGGTAAAGAAACTAAAGCGCATCAGAATTATGAATATTAAACTCGATTTACCCATAGGGAAATGGCGAGATTTAACGGATTCTGAAATGCAAGAGTTAGACTTTTTACTGCAAGATTCTGCAAAAACAATAGATTAATATTTTTCTCGTAAATACTGATACGCTTTTAGATATTTATTAAAACGTTTCAAGTCTTTTTCCTGAAGCTCTCTGTTGAGTCTCCTCAAATCCATATTGTCTCTAAGGTCATTTAGTTTTACAGCAATAGCAAGCGGAGATTGTTCAGTTTTTTTGACAAACAAATCATAATCTGTGTCTGCTTCTGTCTTGGTAAGACATTGCACCGCATAAATTTGTTCATCGCTGAAACCTTCATTTTTAAGCATTTCTGCGGTATATTCTGGGCAATCTTCTAGCACATCGTGCAATGCGCCAACAATTTTTTCGTCTAAAGTTTTGCCGTAATTCATTACTCTCATTACATGAGCAATGTATGGTGCGCCATATTTATCTTTTTGCCCTTGATGTGCTTTACCAGCTAATTTTATAGCTTTATTTAAAAGTTCTTCTTTAATCATTTATCATCAAAATTGTCGTGGCAAAAGTAAGAAAATTGCATTTTGATATCACAATAATCTTATAAAGAAATTAATTTTAAAGCTTATTTCCCTAAGTTTTTACTTTTTAATGCAAAGAATTTAATAGTTTTTTTAATTAAGGAATAATTTCGGTCAAATTTTAATCTGAAGAAAACTTAAAAAAAAACCGCTTCAAAAGTCTGAAGCGGTTTTTAAGTATGGTTGAATTAACAAATTTTAGTAAGAATTTTTCTCTACAAAATGCTTAGCAATTTTCTCAGTTAACGCGATTACGTTTGGCTGATTGGTATATTTTGTAAATCTTCTAAGACCAGAAAGCATCATTCTTTGCTCATCACCTTCAGCGAAAGAAACAATTCCTTCTTTAGCAGAAGTAATTACAGCTTCAATAGCTTTGTAAAGGTTTAGTTGAGCCATTGCAGCTTCAATAGAATCTGGACCGAAGTTTTTCTCAACTCTAAGAATTGCAGATTCTGCCATGTAGATTTGGTTCAAAATTTCTGAAGCATTGATTAACAAGTGTTGTTGTTTTTCAATCTCCATCATGTATTTCTGAAGTGCAGCACCAGAAACCATTAAGAATACTTTCTTAAGATTTGCAATAATTGCTTTTTCTTCGCTCATAAATTCAGAATAATCAGGCGTTTCAAAAGAAGGAATTCCCATTAATTCTTTACCAACTGCCATTGCAGGAGACATTAAATCGATTTCGCCTTTGAAAGCTCTCTTAATTAACATTCCTACAGAAAGAAGTCTGTTGATTTCGTTAGTACCTTCATAGATTCTAGAAATTCTTGCATCTCTCCAAGCAGCTTCCATTGGTGTGTCTTCAGAGAAGCCCATACCACCGAAGATTTGGATACCTTCGTCAGTAGATTTTTGAGCGATATCAGAAACATAAACTTTAAGGATAGAACATTCTACTGCGAATTCTTCAACACCTTTTAATTCAGCTTCTTGGTGGGACATTCCACCAGCAACAAGCGCATCAATCTTATCTTGAATATCTTGAGCCGCTCTGTAAGAACCCGCTTCTGAAACGAAAGTAGCTGTAGCCATTTCCGCTAATTTTTTTCTAATGGCTCCAAAAGTAGAAATAGGAGTGTTGAACTGTTTTCTTTCGTTAGCGTAATTTACAGAAAGATTGAAAATTCTTCTTTGTGCATCTAAACAAGCAGCAGCCAATTTAATTCTACCTACATTTAATGCATTTAAAGCGATTTTGAAACCATTATTTCTTTCACCAAGAAGACATTCTACAGGCACTTTCATATCATTGAAGAAAACCTGACGAGTAGAAGAGGCTCTAATGCCTAATTTATGCTCTTCTTCCCCGAAAGTAAGGCTTTCAGGATTTTCTAACTCGCTTCTGTTTACAACAAAACCTGTGATATTTTTGTCGTCGTCAATTTTTGCAAAAAATGTAAAAGTATCCGCAAAACCTGCGTTAGAAATCCACATTTTTTGTCCGTTAATGATGTAGTGTTTTCCGTCTTCAGAAAGTTTGGCTTTAGTTTTTCCTGAATTTGCATCAGAACCAGCATCAGGTTCAGTGAGACAATACGCTCCGAATTTAGTTCCCGCCGCTAAATCTGGTAAATATTTTTGTTTTTGAGCTTCAGTTCCGTACAATAGGATAGGAAGTGTACCAATTCCGGTGTGAGCTCCATAAGCAGTTGCCAATGAACCAGTTGCGCCAGAAAGGTAATCGCAAGCAATCATGGTAGATACAAAACCAAGACCAAGTCCGCCATAATTTTCAGGAACTGCGATTCCTAAGAATCCCATTTCACCGATTTGTTTCATACACTCTTCAGTGAAAGCATAATCTTTTTTCTCAAATCTTTCTTTGTTAGGAACTACAACTTTGTCAATAAATTCTTTTGCAGAGTCGCGAAGCATTTTTTGTTCCTCAGAAAAATCTTCTGGTGTGAAGATATTCTTAGCTTCTATTTCTTTTATTAGGAATTCTCCTCCTTTTAATGTGCTCATATTATTATTTTTTTAATTTTAAATTTTAGATTATAAATTTTAAATTTTTTGATTCTCAACTATAAATTTTCAGATGATGTTTTGATGATTTTCGTCAAAATATTGATAATACTTTCAATCTCTTTTAAATATAGTTCAACATCTACTTGAACGAGATTAGAAGATTGATATAGCTTTAACCAATATTTTGTTTCTCTTGCTTCTTTATTCGCAATAGAA
>JAYRDY010000081.1:0-9686 GCA_041909215.1 Cloacibacterium sp.
TACGAACTTTTCTTAAAACCCTACGAAAATTATACACATCTTCAAATATTTTTAGAAGCTGCAGCAACTCTTTTCGGCTTATTGAGTGTCTATTTTTCGGTTAAAAAAAACATTTGGGTTTATCCTACAGGCATTATTTCCACCTCTTTATATGTTTATATTCTTTTCAACTTTGGTCTATTAGGAGATTGTATGATTAATGTTTATTATACGATAATGAGCATCTACGGCTTGCTTTTGTGGTCTAAAAATACTGAAGATCATCTGCACGTAAAAGTTTCTTGGACCAACAAAAAAGATTGGCTATTTTGTAGTGTTCTTTTTACATTCAGCCTCGGTTTAGTTGCTTTAATCTATTATTATAAACCTTTAATAGACAACAATTTTACCTACAACAAAGAAATAGAAAACGCCTTAGGTTTTGCACATTTAGACTGGGCTAATTGGTTAGATGTTTTCACTACTTCTATTTTTTTAGTTGGGATGTGGCTAATGGCTAAAAGAAAAGTCGAAAACTGGATTTTTTGGATGATTGGCGACCTTATTTGCATCCCAATGATGATTTATAAAGGATTAGGCATAACTTCGGTACAATATTTGGTTTTTACGGCGATGGCTTTTATAGGATTTTTAGAATGGAAAAAAACGGCTTCAAAAGAAGATTAATCAACATTAATTTTCATTCCTGAAATTCTTCAAAAAGAATAAAAAGCTTTTGCGTATTTTTGCACTTATAAATATTAAAATGACAACACTAGATTTTTATAAATATCAAGGTACGGGTAACGATTTTGTAATGATTGACAATCGTGATCTTACCTTCCCTAAAGAAACCGAAATCATCAAAAGACTTTGCGACAGACGTTTTGGAATTGGTGGTGATGGTTTAATCTTATTGGAAAATGGTGAAAATATAGATTTCAAAATGGTGTATTATAACTCTGATGGAAATGAATCTACGATGTGCGGAAATGGCGGAAGATGCATTGTAGCTTTTGCTCATTTTTTAGATATTTTCGAGGATAAATGCACTTTTTTAGCCATTGATGGTTTACACGAAGCTGAAATGAATTTTGGCACTGTAAAACTGAAAATGATTGATGTTGATATTATTAAAAATATTGATGAAGATTATGAATTGAACACAGGTTCTCCTCATTATGTGAAATATGTGGAAAATGTAGAAAATTTTGATGTTTATCACAATGGTTATTCCATCAGAAATTCTGAAAGATATGCCAAAGAAGGCATCAATGTGAATTTTGTTGAAAAATTAGACACTCATAATATTTTTGTGAGAACTTATGAACGCGGTGTGGAAGACGAAACTTACAGCTGCGGAACAGGCGTTACTGCTTGCGCTCTTACTTTCATGAAAAACCATAAAACACATGCTGTGGACGTAAAAGTTCTTGGTGGAAATTTGAAAGTGTATGCAGAAGAATCTGAAAACGGTTTCAAAAACGTTTGGCTGGAAGGACCTGCTAAACAGGTTTTCAAAGGAGAAATTATTCTTTAAAATCACAAAAAATCATTACTCATCATCCATCAATACTTATGAAAAAAGGTTGTTCAATCATCGCTATATCAGCAATAATTCTATGTTTAATAGGCGGATTTTTCGCTTTTAAATTCCTCAAAAAATATAAATTAGACAATGTAGAAAAAGAAGGCTACATACTTATACCAACTGGCGCAACATTTAATCAGGTTTTAGATTCCATCAATCCTTATCTTAAAAATAAAGAAAGCTTCAAACAAGTGGCTTTACAAAAGAATTTAGACAAAAAAATAAAACCTGGCCGATACAAAATAGAGTCTGATGCAGACAACAGTCAATTGGTTAATATGATTAAAGCAGGCAACCAAACGCCAAATTCATTCAGAATAGGGGATTTTGGTACGGTTTATCAAATGATAGGTAGAGTTTCTAAAAAAACAGAAGCAGATTCTTTAATGTTTGTAAAATCCTTCAACAAAATTGCTCAAGAAAAAGGTCTTAATAATGCTGAAGATTTAAAAGACTATTTTTTTGCTGATACTTATGAATTTTACTGGACGGTAAAACCTGAAGATTTTTTCAAAAAATTCGAGAAAGATTATCAAACTTTTTGGACTCCCGAAAGAGAAACGAAAGTGAAGCAGTTGGGCATTTCTAAAAATCAGGTTTATGCTTTAGCATCTATTGTTTATAAAGAATCTGGCGGTAAACCAGACGAGCAAAAAACCATTGCTGGCTTATATCTTAACCGTTATCACAAAGAGATGAAATTGCAAAGCGACCCAACAGTTATCTATGCCATTAGCAAAGAAGATAATTTTAAAACGGAAATTAAAAGAGTGCTTTACAAACATCTTTCTGTGGTTTCTCCATACAATACTTATGCGGTAAAAGGCATTCCTCCGGGGCCAATTTGTGTGGTTGATAAAAGTTCTGTTGATGCCGTTCTGAATGCAGAAAAACATCCTTACATTTTTATGTGTGCAGACCCAAAAAGAATGGGTTATCATAAATTTACAGATAATGATGCGGAACACGCCAAAAACGCTAAAGAATACCAAGAATGGCTTAATTCTAGGAATATCACCCAATAAATTAACAAAATTTTAACTTATTAACGTTTAACAAATCTAAGATTTCTGCGTCTAATTCACAGGAATCTTTTTATTTTAAATACGATAAATACTAATCTGAAGTAACATTTAGCTTCAAAATACAAAAATTAATGAAGATGATTCATACAGAAATCCTTAATTTAATTAACAAAAAAACTTTAGGTTTAACCTTTGTTCTTTCTGCTGCAGCCTTTGCTTTTGCACAAGAAAAACAAGAATTTACAGGGAAAATTGTTGATAAACAAAATAACCCAATCCCCTACGCTTCAGTAACTTTTGAAAACAAAACCGTAAAAGAAAACAAAGCCCTTTTCAGTGATGCAACCCTTACCGATGACAAAGGAAAGTATGCTGTAAAATTAGTACCTGGTACTTATGAAATTACGGTAGAAGCAATTGATTTCAAAAAATATGTTACCACAAAAGTTATTACCAATAATTTCAACTTAGGAAACATACAAATAGAAACGGAACAACAAGTTACCAATAACAAAACCAAAGAAATTGAAGGCGTTACGCTTACTGTAACTGCCAAACCCTACAAAGTAGAATTAGATAAAAAAACTTACGATGTAAGCACAGACCTTATTTCTAAAGGTGGTAATTTACAAGATGTTTTGTCTAATGTTCCATCTGTAGAGGTTGATACAGACGGTACTGTTTCGATGCGCGGAAGTTCTAATGTTAAATTCTTAATTAATGGTAAACCTTCTGCCCTTCTTGGTATTGATGATGGTGCAAACGCTTTACAAAGTATCCCAGCAGACCAAATTGAAAAAATTGAGGTAATTACCAATCCTTCTTCTAAATTTGAAGCAAGTGGTACTTCTGGTATATTGAATATTATCCTCAAAAAAAGTAAAAAAATAGGTTTCAATGGTAGTGTAACGGGCTCTTTAGGCTATCAACCAAGAACATCTCTCAACACGAATCTTAGCTGGAGAAGAAATGCATGGACTTGGTTCTTAAATGGTGGTGGTGGCTACACAGAATCTACAGGAAAAAGTAATAATGATGTTTTTTACAAAAATCAGAATATTGCAAATCAGTTATTAGAATCTCATCAAAAAGGTGAAAATAATAACACGATGAAAAATTATAATGCATCTACTGGCTTTGTGTATGATATTAATGATAAAACTTCTGTAAATGCATCGGTAACAGTAAGAGGCTTCAACGGAGAAACTAATTCTACAAACTCTTATGACTATCTTTATAACTCAACAATTCTCGCCAATCCTTTTACGGATAGAGTTAGTGAAGGTAATAACAAAAATCTAGCTTTACAGGGGGATTTTGGTTTAGATAAAAAATTAGATAATAACGGACAAAACATCTCTTTTTCCCTCAGTTTACAAAGAAATAAATCTGATAACAAAACAGATATTTCTCAAACTTCCGATAATATTTTTGACTCTAAATTCATTGCAGATACTCAAAATCCATCAATGAGTTATTTGTTTAATGATATTACACAAAATACCATCAACAAATCTCTTATCGGAAAAATAGATTATGAACTCCCAATTGGTAAACAATCTAAGCTAGAAGCAGGTTATAGAATTGATAATAATAACAACAATTATGAATATGCTGTTTTAGAAAAGATTGGAGAAAACAACCCTTTTGTTACAGTACCTAATTACACAAATAACACGATTTACAAAGAAATGTTTAACGCAGTTTACGTTCAGTACAAGAGTAAACTCGGTAATTTGGGTTACCAATTAGGTTTAAGAGACGAACTTTCTAACATCAATATAGATTACACAAACTATACCTCACCAAGTAAATCTTTTGTGAAAGATAAAAATTACAACAATCTTTTCCCAAGCGTTTATTTAAGTTATGATTTAGGTAAAGACAATCAATTTTTATTAAATTATTCGAAAAGAATAGACAGACCACGTTCTTGGTTTATGGTGCCGTTTATGTCTTATAATGACAATCAAAACTTCTTTTTAGGAAACACAGATCTTAACCCATCTTATGTAGATTCTTTCGAGTTTGGATACAGTATTCAGAAAAAGAAATTTACGCTTAATCCTACATTGTATTATAGAAAAACCAATGATGATACCAAAATCATTTCTTATCAGGAAGATGAAAGAACCAATATCTCTTACAGCATGCCTATTAATTTAGGAACTGATGAAAGATATGGATTAGATTTCAATGGTACTGCAGACATCAACTCTTGGTGGAAGATTATGGCAAGCATTAATTTATTCGGTTATAAAACTTTAGGAAATTACACTTATAATACAATAGACCAATACGGAAATAACATCACCAGAAATTTAGATTATTCTGGCGACGGATTTTCTACAAGAATGAGACTCAGCAACACCTTCAAAGTAGATAAAACCTTCAGTATGCAATTACAAGGTTTCTATAGAGGCGGACAAAAAACAGTAGCACAAGATCAAAAAGCAATGTATGCCGTAAATTTTGGAGCTACAAAAACCATCTGGAATGGCAATGGTACTTTAGCGTTTAACATCCAGGATATCTTCAATACAAGAAGTAGAGAAGTTACCAATATCAGACCAACCTCTACATCTTACAGCTATATGCAATGGATGCCAAGACAGTTCTCAATATCTTTAACTTACCGATTTAAACAAGGCGAAAAAGTAGAACAACCAAAACGTAAAAAAGACATCAATAATAACGAAAGCGGTGGTGATGACCAAATGCCGCCAATGTAATAAAAACAAAATCCGAGAATAATTTCTCGGATTTTTTTATTTATCAAGCTTAGCTTTTTCGGCTTCGTAGATTCTTTTTCTTAAGTCTGTTGATGAAAACCGATGATCTCTTTTGTTGTAATAAATTTCGATGCCTTTTTCTTCACAATATTGTCTTCCTGTGAAGTCTTTGTCTTTGTATTCATCACCAATAATTCTTACATCAATCACAAAAGACCTCAAAATATCTTCTAAATCCTGCTCGGTATAATACGGCACAATTTCATCTACTGCATTTACTGCTTTTAGCTGAATGTAGCGCTCTACAACGGTTTGTGTAGGTTTATTTTTAGTAGGTCTATCATAAGCTGGGGCTAATTGAAGCCCAACAATTAAATAATCGCAAACCGTTTTTGCTTCTTCTAACATCTTGATATGACCTGCATGAAGCAAATCAAATGACGAAAAAGTGATGCCTATTTTTTGAGTTTTCATAGATTCTTATTTTTCTCTATTTTCCAAATATTTTTGCCATTGCCAAGTGGTTCTTAGTGCTTCTTCCAATGAAGTTTCGGCTTTCCAGCCGAGTTCTTTTTCCGCTTTGTCTGCATTCGCAAAAGCGATGGTAATATCGCCAGCTCTTCTATCGCAAATCTGATAAGGAACTTTTACGTTATTTGCTTTTTCAAAAGCTTGTACCACTTCTAAAACAGAACTCCCTTTACCTGTTCCTAGATTATAAATATCGATTTGAGAATTTTCTGTAGAATTGATGAGTTTTTGCAACGCTTTTACATGCGCTTTTGCTAAATCTACCACATAGATATAATCGCGAATTGCAGTTCCGTCTTCGGTTGGATAATCATTTCCCCAAACCGAAAGTTTCTCACGAATTCCAGCCGCAGTTTGCATTACATAAGGAACTAAATTATTCGGAATTCCTATTGGTAATTCTCCTAATTTTGCAGAAGGATGCGCACCAATTGGATTGAAATATCTCAGCAAAGTCACTTTTTTATGGTGAGCGGTTGCAAAATCCTTCAGAATTTCTTCGCCCATTTGTTTGGTTTTTCCGTAAGAAGATTCTGGTAATTTCAATTCTGTCTCTTCATCAATTGGCATTTTATCAGCCTGTCCGTAAACCGTACAACTAGAACTGAAAATGAAATTAGAAACATTTCTTTCTTTCATTTCCTGTAAAAGATTGATGAGCGAAAACAAATTATTTTCGTAATAATCAATTGGTTTCACCTGAGATTCACCCACTGCTTTATACGCCGCAAAATGAATACAACCTTCAATATTGTGTGCTTCGAAAACTTGTTTCAACAGTTCCTTTCTTTTTAAATCAAAAGGATAAAGAACAGGTTTTTTGCCAGAAACTTCTTCTATATTTTCAAGGATAAATTTTTCTGAATTAGATAAATCATCAATAATAACTACATCAAAATTATTATTGAGAAGTTCTACCACTGTGTGAGAACCAATATATCCTAATCCACCAGTTACGAGTATCGCCATTATGTGTTTTGTTTAAATTTAAGGTTATTTCATAAACTCCAATACAGAATCTGTAATGAATTTCAATTGTTCATCATCTAATTCTGTGTGCATTGGCAAAGAAATTACTTGGTCAAGCAATTTATCGGTATTTACAAAATCTGCATCATTAGATTCTTGGTAATATGCTTTTTGTTTTCTCAACGCAACGGGATAATAAATCATCGCTGGAATTTCTTTTTCTGCCAAGAACGCTTGTAATTCGTTGCGTTTTTCGTTGAGAATTCTGAGTGTATATTGATGGAAAACATGCGTAGAATTTTCTGCTCTTTTCGGTGTTAAAATATTCGGATGATTTGCAAAAGCTTTATCATAATAATCAGCAGCGCTTCTTCTTGCAGCATTGTAAGCATCTAAAAGTGGAAGTTTCACTCTTAGAACCGCAGCTTGTACACTATCTAATCTAGAGTTTACGCCTACTTCGTCATGGTAATAACGTTTGTACATTCCGTGGTTTACAATTCCGCGCATTTTGTACGCCAAATCATCATCATTGGTGAAAATAGCACCACCATCACCATAGCAACCTAGATTTTTAGAAGGGAAAAACGAAGTTACCCCAATCGTTCCTATAGTTCCAGATTTTTTGGTTGTTCCGTCTGCAAATTTGTAATCTGCACCAATACCTTGACAATTGTCTTCAACCACATATAAATTATGCTCTTTTGCCACTTCTAAAACGGCTTCCATATTGGCACATTGCCCGAACAAATGAACAGGAATTATCGCTTTTGTTTTTGGAGTGATAGCTGCTTTTAATTTTTCAATATCAATATTAAAAGTATCGTAATCTACATCTACTAAAACTGATTTTAGCTTCAAAAGATGAATGACTTCTACCGTTGCCGCAAAGGTAAAGTCTGCGGTAATTACTTCATCACCTGGTTCTAAATGCAGCGCCATCAATGCAATTTGTAACGCATCTGTACCATTAGCACAAGGTATTACGTGTTTTACATCGAGGTATTGTTCTAACTCTTTTTGAAAACTTTGAACTTCTGGCCCATTGATGAATTGTGCACTTTGCATCACGTTCAGAACCTTTTCATCTACTTCATTTTTTATTTTTTGATATTGACTTTGCAAGTCAACCATTTGAATTTTTTTCATTTCTAAAAATTTTGTGTAAAAATAAGGAATTTATAAGGAAAAAAGATTCTAATTTTCAAAATAGATATTCCGTAAAAAATTTTAAATTCGTACAAATTTTTAAGAATGAAAAAAATCATTTATTTATACTTTTTACTGGTTTTTGGATTTGCTTTTTCACAAACAGAATTGGTTTTTGTCTATTTTAAAGATAAGCCGAATGCACCTGCTTTTTTAGCCAATCCTTCAACAGAATTGTCTCAGAAATCAATAGAAAGAAGACAAAATCTTAACATCCCAATTACAGAACAAGATGCTCCTATAGAGCCAAATTATATTCAAAACATCAAAAATCTTGGTTTTACCGTTACCGATGTTTCAAAATGGTTCAACGGAGTTGCTGTAAACGCTACAACTGCGCAAATTGCTCAATTACAAACCGAACCTTATGTTTTAAAAGTTGAAAGTTTTGTAAAAAACAGAACTTCTTCTCGATTTTCCAAAAAAGCAAAATTTGAAACATTACAAAATACAACTACTAACTTTAATTACGGCAATTCTTTAGCACAAATAGAACAGATAAATCTTAGAAATTTGCACGTTCAGGGATTTACAGGGAGTGGAATTTCCATTGCGGTGATTGATACAGGATTTCCTACGGTAAATACTGGTTCTGCTTTTGCCAGAATAAGAAATAACGGACAAATAAAAGAAGTTTATAATTTTATTTCTAAAAACACAGACGTTTACAATACTTCTCTTAACAATCACGGAACTAACTGTTTAGGAGTTATAGCAGGTTATATAGATGGTACTTTTGTGGGTTCTGCTCCAGATGCTGATTTTTATTTATATGCAACAGAAAATACCGCTGTAGAAATCCCCGAAGAAGAACTTTATTGGCTACAAGCCGCTGAAGAAGCGGATAGAAAAGGTGTTGATATTATTTCTACCTCTTTAGGATATAATACTTTTGATGATTCTAGATACAACTACATTTACGCAGATATGAATGGTAAAACATCTTTTATTGCAAGAGGTGCCCAAATTGCAGCAGAAAAAGGAATTTTTGTTCTAGCTGCTGCAGGAAATGAAGGCAACAAAACATGGAAATACGTTGTAACTCCTGGCGATAATGAAAAGGTTTTTACTATTGGTGGAGTTGATAATTTAGGAAATCCGTCTGTTTTCAGTTCTTACGGTCCAAATTCTGAAGGTAAAATAAAACCCGATGCATCTACAAGAGGTACAGCAACGTTTTACACATATAACAACAATAGTTATTCTGGAGACGGCACATCTTATGCTACTCCACTTGCGGCTGGTGGTGTTGCTTGTTTGCTACAAGCCTTACCAAAATCTAGTGATAAAGAAACGATTAAAAATAATTTAAGACAAACCGCTTCTTTAGCTCCCAATACTTCTAACCAAATAGGATACGGGATTCTTAACTTTGGGAACGCACTCAATTCTTATCTCAAAAACTCTGAAAATAATTTAAAAAACAACCTTAAAATCTATCCTATCCCCGCTAAAAATGAGATTACTATTTCTTCATCAGAAAAAATTGAAAACATTTCTGTTTATAATAGTTTAGGACAATTTTTATTGGACTCAAAAACCACAAAAATAAATATTGAAAAGTTAACAAAAGGTATTTATTATTTAAAAATAAAAACAGACAAAAGCGTTAAAATTGAAAAAATAATTAAAGAATAACCTATATTTTAA
>JAYRDY010000082.1:0-9444 GCA_041909215.1 Cloacibacterium sp.
TTATATAAAGAAGATGGTAATAGCAAAGTAATATTGGTGACGTCTTCTGTTGGTGGAGAAGGTAAAACATATGTTTCTATTAATATTGCTTCGGTTCTAGGATTAAGTGGTAAAAAAACAATTCTACTTGGGATGGATCTTAGAAAGCCTAAAATTTTTGGAGATTTCAAAATAGATAATAAATTCGGGATTTCTAATTATCTTACAGGAGAAGTAGAAATGCATGAAATCATCAATAAAACCAAAATACCAGGGTTAGATGTTGCAACATCGGGACCTATTCCGCCGAATCCGTCAGAATTGTTGATGAGCGAAAGAAATCATCAATTTATTGAAGATCTTAAGAAAATTTATGATTTTGTAATTATAGATTCTCCGCCAGTAGGTTTGGTTGCAGATTCTTATGAATTAATGAAATATAGTGATGCTAATATCTATGTAGTAAGACATGAATATACCGAAAAGTATATGCTGAAATTAATTACTGAGAAATATCATAATTCTGAAGTGAAAAATCTTGGGTTAATATACAATGATTACGTAGTAGATAAAGGGTATGGTTACGGCTATGGATATGGCTACGGCTATGGATATGGCTACGGCTACGGATATGGCTACGGATATGGTTATTTTGATGAAGATGCTAATTACAAAGAGCCAACACTTATTAAATTAAGAAATAAAGTGAAAAAACTTTTTAAGATAAAGTAAATAATAACTCCCTCAATTAAGAGGGAGTTATTTTATCTAAACAATAATTAATAAGCTTTTGGGTTTTATAGTAAATAATTTATCAAATTTTTAAGCTTTTTACATAATATTTAACTAAATATTAAGATGAGTCTTAATGTAAAAATGTTTTATATTTGCAGATTAGTAATCAGCTGAAAGTTGTAGGAAACAAACAGCACAATGAGAAAAAATATATACGTATTAATAACCATTTTTTTGGGAAGCCTTTGTTCATATGCGCAAAGACATGAAATTGGTATTCAGGTAGGAACCAGTAATCTCGTAGGAGACATAGGTAAAACCAATTATATTAATCCTAAACCTAATAGCCTAAGTAATATAGCGGATGAAGGAATACCTTTTTACGCTGCCTTTATGTACAGAATGAATTTTAATCCCTATCAGTCTGTTAGATTTAGATTTGCATACAATCACGTTCAGTTTAATGATGGTTACGCCCAAGAACTTTATAGAAGAAACAGATATTTAAACGGAGGAAATTCTGTTTATGAAATCTCTGCAATTTTCGATTATAATTTTTTCCCCGTTAACGAAGAGCAAAAAAGCCTGTTAAGTCCTTATATTTTTGGAGGATTGTCGGGCATAGTATTTACAGCACCACAGATAACATTATATAATGATTTTAATAGGGATCCAATTAGTGGTGTGGCAAAAGCTCCAGAATCATCAACAGATTTTACAACATCTGTTACCACAAAATCTACAACAAGTAAATTCTCTTTAGCCATTCCTTTTGGGGTTGGTCTTAAATACAAATTCAATTATAATTGGGCTATTTTTGGAGAATTTATGTTTCGCCCAACCATTTCAGATGCTATAGATTATAGTAATTATGATAAATCTAGTATTAAATTAGCTTATAATAAAGATATTTTAGAAGCACCCAATAGTTACAGATCTCTTTTGCAAACAGGCGAATATCTTGTTGAAGTTAAAAAAAGAGCAGATGATTATGCTAAAAACAGTGCAATAGGCAATACAAATTCAAAAGATTGGGTAAATACCATTTCTTTAGGTGTATCCTATTCATTCGGAAGACCACCATGTTATTGTGATTAAAATGAAGCAAGATTTATTAGAAAATATTGATAAAAAAAATATGCCCAAGCACATTGCTATTATTATGGATGGTAATGGGAGATGGGCGAAATCTCGAGGAGAAGAGAGAACATACGGCCATAAAAGTGCCATTTCTGCCGTTAGAAATGCCATAAACGCTTGTGATAAAGCGGGCGTTGAGTTTCTTACTCTTTACACCTTCTCTACTGAGAATTGGAAGAGACCATCAGATGAAGTATCAACCCTAATGAGTTTACTTTCGGAAACCTTATTGCAAGAAGCCGCAGAACTATTTTCTAAAGGGGTGCGTTTACATGTAATTGGCGAGATAGAAAAGCTACCAAGTTTAGTAAAAGAGCAGCTCTTAAAAGTAATGGAACTTACTAAAGATAATACCAGAGCCAATTTAGTTTTAGCACTTAGTTATGGTTCTCAGAGAGAAATTATTAGTGCTGTACAGCAAATAGCACAAGAAGTAAAAGATAACAAAATTGCTATAGAAGATATTAATGAAGAAGTGTTCGAGAATCATCTTTATACCAAAAATATGCCTCCTGTAGATTTGTTGATAAGAACAAGTGGCGAAGTAAGAATCAGTAATTTTTTACTTTGGCAAATAGCTTATGCAGAGTTGCAATTTTTAGATATTTTCTGGCCAGATTTTAGAGAAGAAGATTTATACCAATGCATCATCAATTATCAAAATAAAGAAAGAAGATTTGGCAAAATAAGTGAACAAATCGTAAATTAAACATCATACAGAATTTTATAACCCAATGAGATATATTTTAATCCCAATTTTTATTTTTTTTGCAACTGCAAATATTGTTGCACAAACTAATCCTAACCAAGAGGCTACTGCACAGGCACAACAACCCAGTTATGTGCTGAAGGATATTGTGGTAGATGGTGTTAAAAAATATTCGCCAGCTCAAATCTTAAGATTTACAGGTCTTAATAAAGGTGAGTTAGTAGATATTCCTGGTCAAAAAATTAGCGGCGCCATTAAAAAACTTTGGGAGACAGACTCTTTCTCAGAAGTTGAAGTTTATGTAGAAGATACAGATGGTAAAAATGTAGTGCTTAAATTTTATCTGCAAGATTTATTAGAACTTGGAGAAGTTAAGTTTACTGGGAAAGGTATTTCTAAATCTAAAAACGAAAAATTAGCAAAAGATAACAACCTGAAACCAGGGACTAAAATCACTCAGAACTTAATTTCTTCAATTAAGACAAAAGTACCACAAGAGTATGTGAAAAAAGGTTTTGCTGATGCTAAAATTACCATTCAGGATAAAATTAATGCCAACGATCCTAATCTTGTGGATTGGACAATACAGGTAGATAAAGGCAAAAGAGTGAAAATTGCTAAAATTGAATTCGAAGGGAACGAACTTATCTCTGATGCTAAACTCAGAAAAAAAGGATTTAAAGACACCAAACAAAAAAGATTTGGGATAAAAGGCATTCTGAAACCATCAAAATTTATCAAAGAAAAGTATGATGAAGATAAAATTAATCTCATCAATTATTATAATTCTCTTGGGTTTAGAGATGCTAGAATTGTTTCAGACTCTGTATGGAGAAACGATAAAGGCTTCAACATTAATGTAAAACTAAATGAAGGGAAAAAATATTATTTAGGAGATGTTTCTTTTGTTGGTAATACAGCATATTCTACAGATTACCTTCAGAAAGTGCTGGGCTACAGAAAGGGAGAAATTTATGATGCAGTAGGCTTTAATAAAAAAGTAGGGGAAGATGGTGGTAAAGAAGATGACTCTGATATCAAATCACTTTATCTTAATAATGGTTATTTATTCTCCTCAGTAACCCCCGTAGAAAAAGCAGTTAGAGGAGACTCTATTGATGTGGAAATTAGAATTAAAGAAGGCGAAAAAGCTTCTTGGAATAGAGTAACTTGGTCTGGTAACACTACAACACACGACCATGTAATTCTTCGTTCTTTAAGAACAAAACCAGGTAATCTATTTTCGAAATTAGATATCAAGAGAACTTATTTTGATTTAGCTGGGATGCAGTTTTTTGATCCCCAACAAGTAGGACAAGATATACAACCCAACCCACAAGACAACACAGTAGATGTACATTGGTCTTTAGTAGAGAAAGGTTCGTCTCAGGTGCAATTACAAGCTGGTTATGGTGGCAGCTCATTTATAGGTACATTAGGTCTAACATTCAATAACTTTTCATTAAGAAATTTCTTAAAACTGAAAGATTTTAAACCAGTTCCTCAGGGAGATGGGCAAACATTGTCTATCCAAGCGCAAGCGGGGCAATATTTCAAAAACTTTAGTGTTGCATTTACAGAACCTTGGTTATTTGGTACTAGACCAACAGCACTTTCTGTGAGTGCAAACCAATCTTATGTTAATTATAAAGATTATCTAGGAGCAAGCCAAAAGTTGAATATATTCTCGGCAAGTGTTGGTTTGAACAGATTATTGAATTGGCCAGATAATTACTTCTCATTATATACAGGAATTTCTTACCAGACGTATAATTTTAGTAACTATCCTTTCCGTTTTGGAGATACAACCGTTTCTAACGGAAAAGTAGATAACTTCAGTTTTAATGTTTCATTAAGTAGAAATTCAGCAGGTTATGACCCGATATTTCCTACAATGGGTTCGAATGTAGAATTAGCACTTAAATTTACACCACCATACTCATGGTTCCAGAATAAAGACTATTCTACTATGTCTCCACAAGAAAAATATAAATTGATGGAGTTCTTTAAAGTGAAGATAAAAGCAGATGCTTATAGTGAAATATTAGGTAAATTAGTATTAAGAAGTACTGCAGAAATGGGTTTTTTAAATGGATATAACAAAGAATTAGGCGCACCACCATTCGAGAGATTTTATGTAGGAGGCACAGGTTTATTCGGTGGTAGATACGATGGTAGAGAACTTATCCCACTAAGAGGTTATGAAAACGCCTCAACAGAAGGTGGTACAAATTTAGATATAACTCCATTAGGAGGTGGTACAATCTATAGCAGATATGCAGCAGAACTTAGATACCCAATCTCAATGAACCAAACAGCAAAAATATATGCACTTACTTTTGCGGAAGCAGGTAACACTTGGAACAATTATTCTTCATTTAATCCGTTCCAATTAAAGAGATCTGTCGGGCTTGGTATTAGAGTATATATGGGTGCTTTTGGTTTAATCGGTTTTGATTTTGCTTATGGATTTGATAAATATATTGGTGGTACTGAACCTTCAGGATGGCAGACTCACTTCTTGATGAATCAATCACTATAAATTTAAAATAATGAAAAATTTTAAAATTTTATTTGCCTTTTTTGTTTGTTTATCTACTTATTCTTTTACTTTTGCACAAAAGATAGGTGTAGTAGATACCAACTATATCTTGAGTAAAATGCCTCAATATACAGAAGCACAAACAAGATTAGAGTCGCAGATTAAAAGTTGGGAGACAGAATTACAAAAAATGCAGTCTGATTATGATGCGAAAAAAGCAGCGTTGGAGAATGAAAGAGTTTTGTTGGTAGGTGAGCAGCTTAAGCAAAGAGAAACCGAAGTCAAAAATCAGGATAAAGCGATAAAGAAATTTATTTCAGAAAAATTTAGTGGGAATGGCGAAATTAATACCTATAGAGCCAATTTAGCTAAACCATTTCAAGACCAAATATGGAATGCTATTAAGACAGTGACAGAAAAAAATAGTTTGGGCATAGTTCTTGATAAAAGTAGTAATATAAGCGTAATTTTTCTTGATAAAAAATACGATTATACAGACAAAGTTTTAGATATTTTACTTAAAAGTCCATCTAAAGAGGACTCTAAAAATAAAGACACTAAAACGAAAAACAAAAAATAGTAAAACAAAAACAATTAAATTTTAAGAAAAACATGAAAAAATTAAGCGTATTATTTGCAGCAGTGATGATGTTTATGTCGTTCGGGATTGCAAAGGCACAAAAAGTAGCAACAGCAGATGTTACAGCTATTCTTAATATGATGCCAGAAAAAGTAAAAGCAGATGAACAATTGAAAGCTTTTTCTACAGCAAAACAAGGTGAGTTAGAAAAAATGGCTACTGCTTGGCAAGCAGATGTACAGAAATATCAAGAAGGTGCAGCTAAATTAACTCAGCAACAAAGAGAAGCTAAAGAAGCTGAATTACAAAAAACTCAACAACAAATCCAAGCAATGTCTCAACAAGCACAAAAAGATCTTGCAGAAAAATCTGATGCTGCTTACGGACCAATCGAAAAAAGATTGAACGATGCTATTACCAGAGCGGCTAAAGCAAACGGTTGGGATTTTGTTTTTGATTCTGCTACACAAGGTTTAATCTACAAAGCAGGTCCAGATGCAACTGCTGCTGTTAAAAAAGAATTAGGATTATAATTTTATTAAAATCTTAAAATACTTAAGCCACCTTAATCATAAGGTGGTTTTTTTATTTATTTTTGTATCAAAATTTTTTAAATGTCTATTGAAACCAAATCAACTGCTAAAATTAGATTTATAGATTGCGATCCTATTGGTCATCTCAATAATTCTAAATATTTAGATTACATGCTTAATGCCAGAGAAGATCATGTAGAAGATAATTACGGGGTTACCTACCAAGATATTATAAAGCAAACAGGCTCTACTTGGGTTACCATACAAAACGAGATTGCTTATCTTAAAGAAGTAAAGTATAACCATGTTGTAGAAATTACCAGTAAAATTATAGAAATTGGCTCTAGAACTTCTACCGTAGAAATCATAATGAAAAACCCTGAAACAGGTTTAGTAAATGCCGTACTTTGGACTACTGTTATCTTCTTTAATTTAACAACGCGTAAAACAGATGTTTTACCAGAGCATCTGCAAGAACTCTTTACCAAATTTTTAGTTGAAATACCTCATAAAGAATTTAAAGAAAGAGTTATCTTTTTAAGAAATCAAAATAAAAATTTATAATCATGGAAATAGAAAACACCCCCCTTTTAGATTGTTTTATTTTAAAACCAAAAATTTGGAATGATTCCAGAGGTTTCTTTTTTGAAAATTACAATAAAAATACGTTTAATAAACTCACCAATGCTAATGTAGATTTTGTGCAAGACAATTTAGCATTTTCTAATTACGGTGCAATTAGAGGTTTACACATGCAATTGCCACCTTATGCACAAGCAAAATTAGTGTATTGCATACAAGGTAAAATTATAGATGTAGCAATAGATATAAGAAAAGGTTCTCCAACGTTTGGCAAATCTTTTGCAGTAGAACTTTCAGAAGAAAACAGGTTTCAGTTATTTGTACCGAAGGGTTTCTTACATGGGTATTCTGTAATTTCAGAAACCGCTTTAGTAGGATATAAGTGTGATGATTTTTATAATAAAGAATCAGAAAGTGGCATCAACCCTTTAGACGCTACTTTAAATATAGATTGGAAGGTGCCTTCAGACAAACAATTAATTTCAGAAAAAGATCAAAATGCAATCTCTTTTCATGAATTACCAGAAATAATTTTATAGCATGAAAAAAATTCTTGTAACCGGAGCAAATGGTCAGTTAGGTCAAAGTTTGCAAAAGTTGTCTCAAAAAGAAAAAGCTTTTCAGTTTCTATTTACAGATTCAGAAACTTTAGATATTACCAATAAAGAAGAAGTTCTCAATTTCTTTTGGCAAAACGAACCCGATGTTTGTATTAATGCAGCTGCTTATACGGCTGTAGATTTAGCAGAAACAGATACAGAAAAAGCTTTTTTGGTAAATGCAGACGGAACTGAGAATCTTGCTCTGGCTTGTGCAGAATATAATGCACAGTTTATTCATGTTTCTACAGATTATGTTTTTGATGGGACGAATAATTTAGAATACACCGAAGAAGATTTTACCAATCCACTCGGTGTTTACGGAGCGTCTAAATTAGCCGGCGAAGAATTGGCTTTAGAAGCAAATCCGTGTACCATTATCCTCAGAACCTCTTGGGTATATTCAGAGTTTGGTAAAAACTTTGTAAAAACCATGCTGAGTTTATTCGCAACAAAAGAAGAATTGAATGTAGTTGCAGATCAATATGGGCAACCAACCAATGCAACAGATTTGGCAGAAGCTATTCTTACGATTGTGAAAACTGAGAAAAAAACACCAGGTATTTTTAATTTTTCTAATGAAGGGAAAATCTCTTGGTACGATTTTGCTCAAAAAATTGCAGAATTATCAGGTTCTAAGATTAAAATCAATCCAATCGTAACCTCACAATATCCTACACCAGCAAAAAGACCACAAAACAGTACTTTAGATTTAAGTAAAATCAAAAGCACTTACCACATCAATATAAAACCTTGGGAAGAAAGCTTGGCGAAAACCATTCAACTTCTCAAGTAAAAATACTTCAATGAAAAACATACATTATATACTACTATTCTTTTGCAGCACATTTGCTTTTGCGCAGAATATATTTTTAACAGAAGTTAAAGCTACGCATAACAATACAGACAAATTTCTGTATCAAATTTCTAATGAACCTACATCAGAAAATCAATATCTCGGTAAAATAGAAGTTTCAGGCTATTCTGAAAAAGACGAAGAGGTTTTCGCCGAAGTATATAAAAAAGCAAAATCTGTAGGCGGTAATACTTTTATTATAAAATCGCCAGAGCAGGTAGATGGCACACAAGTTTTCAATCCCGCACACTATTATATATATGTATATTATACAGAAGCCGAGAAAATAGCCAAAGAACAAAACCTGATATACATAATCAACCCGAATAAAGAAGTTCAACTTCGCATCAACAACACCAAACAAAAACTACTTCCGCGTACTTATATAAAGTACGATATTTCTAAAACCGAAATTACAGACATCTCAGTAGGTACAATTTTAGGCTCCAGAATCAAATTTCAACCGAAAGAAGGACAGCCCGAACAATATTTCCAATTATCGGGCAAAAAAGTAAAAGCCAATCCAGAAGACAACCCTGGCATCAACTTCAAAACAGGCGACATTATAAAATTAGAAAAATCTTACGCACAGTTTTTAATCAACATCTACCAACGAGTAGAAGTCAAATAAAACAACAATAATAATTTGGGCAGCCATTTCCGCCTTCCGCTCCCGCTTTTTTTATTTTTTTGCTATGCGAGGTCAAAGAAAAAAATAAAAAAGAGCTCCGCTCAAGTCGGGCTGCGGTTGAGGGAAACAATCCCATTATCGTCAAAAAAATCAAGAGCTTTCAATAAATGAAATTTTATTGAAAGTTTTTTTTATGCAGTAATGTTAATAAAACCACGAATCTTAAGTCTGGGTTCCACTAGAATGAGAGTGTTTAAAGATTTACAGAAACTCACGAAAAAGGCTGGTAATTGTAAAAAGTGTAATAAACTCAAATTATATATAATGTTTTTTGAATAATTAATAAAAATAAGGTGAAAAAAGCATTAAATTTTTACGACTTAAAACCAGTCAGTTAAGGAGATTTAAGGGTTAATAATAAAAAAAGATAAAAAAACATTTGGAAATAGGAGTAAAAAGTATCTACATTTGCACCACTCTAAAAAACGGAGAAGCGCAGAAGAGCCTTAACATAATATTGATAAGAGAGAAAAAAAGACTTTCAAAAAAATATTAAAA
>JAYRDY010000083.1:0-9425 GCA_041909215.1 Cloacibacterium sp.
AGAAGATGTAGAATTTGCAGACCGAACTGCGCTAACACAATTGTTGCATAAAACAGAACATAAATTACGCTCTTTAATAGAGAGTTTCCAATACGGTAACGCCATCAAAAATGGAGTAGATGTAGCCATTATCGGGAAGCCAAATGCGGGTAAATCTACGCTCCTCAATGCTTTGTTAAAAGAAGAAAGAGCAATCGTATCAGACATTGCGGGCACTACAAGAGATACCATTGAAGAGGTTTTGCATATCAACGGGACAGCGTTTCGATTTATTGATACAGCAGGAATTAGAGAAACCAAAGATATTATTGAGGAAATTGGAGTTAAAAAAGCCAAAGAAAAGATAGAAACGGCCAAAATTCTCTTGTATTTGTACGATGATTTCGATTCTAGCCCAGAAGAGGTTGTGTCTTTTATTAAAGAATTTTATAGAGAAGATTTAAAAATAATCCTCTTGCATAATAAGATTGATCTACAAAACGGTTATTTTGATAATGAGTTTGATCATCAATTAAAAGCAGAGCTTTTCCCTAAATACACCACACAAATTATAGGCATTTCTGCCAAAGACCAAACCGGGATAGAGTCTTTAAAGTCTGAACTTTCTAGCTATATTCAGAATTTAGAAACTCAAGAAAGTACAGTAATCACCAACCAGCGACATTACGAAGCACTGCAAAAGGCTTTAGATTCAATTAAAAAAGTAGAATCAGCCATTACAGATGGTTTCCATACAGAATTGTTGGCTTATGAACTGCGTTCTGCGCTAGAACATTTAGGGGAAATCTCTGGTGAATTCACCAATGACGAGGTTCTTGGGAATATTTTTAGTAAGTTTTGTATCGGGAAGTAATATTATTTATGAAATTAAGCAAAAGCAGGATAAGAAATTTTCCTGTTTTTTTTTGTAATCATTTAGACAAGATAACATAAATAAAATTCGGGTTTCCTTCGAATCAAGTGGCAGTTTTGTTCGAATCGTGTTCGGAAAAAGTACCGTTTTTCCGAAGGTGACTCGAACATGATTCGAACAAGATTCGAACAAAACCCATAAAAAAGTAAAAAAATACAAGGCAACGGCATTAAAAATAAAATGATGAAAACGATAAAGATGATTCTATTTTGTGATCCTTTTTTTGAGGTTTTCCGTATTGCTATAAAGGTATGTTTTTATTATCTTTGAAAGAAATAATAAAGTATAGGAAACTAATGGCTAAAAAAAGCATTGTAAAAACTAAATCCATAGAAGAAACACTTTGGGATTCTGCCAATAAATTAAGAGGAACGGTAGAATCTTCTGAATACAAACACGTAGTATTGGGACTGATTTTCTTAAAATTTGCGAGCGATAAATTTGAAGAGCGTAGAGCAGAACTAAAGGCAGAAGGTAAAGAGAAATTTATAGAAATGAAAGAGTTCTACAATATGCAGAACATCTTTTATTTGCCTGAAGAAGCAAGATGGAGTACCATTATCGAACATTCTAAACAGGCAGACATTGCCCTGAAAATAGATACAGCTCTCCACACCATAGAAAAAAACAACCCTGCGCTGAAAGGGGCGCTTCCAGACAATTATTTTTCTCGTCTGAATATGGATGTGAGCAAATTGGCGGCATTGCTGGATACCATTAACAATATCAATACCTTACAAGATAAGCAACAAGACATAGTAGGAAGAGTTTACGAATATTTTTTGAGCAAATTTGCCCTTGCCGAAGGTAAAGGAAAAGGAGAGTTCTACACCCCTAAAAGTATTGTAAACCTGATTGCCGAAATGATAGAACCTTACAAAGGTATAATCTATGATCCAGCTTGTGGAAGTGGTGGTATGTTTGTGCAGTCTATTAAATTTATAGAAAGCCATCACGGTAATAAAAAGGAAGTCTCTATCTACGGACAAGAATACACTGCAACTACTTATAAACTGGCGAAAATGAATTTGGCGATTAGAGGAATTGCTGCCAATTTGGGAGATGTACCTGCCGATACTTTTGGCAAAGACCAACATCCTGATTTGAAAGCCGACTTTATTATGGCAAACCCACCTTTTAACCAAAAAGATTGGCGAGCTGCCGATGAATTGGTGGACGATGCCCGATGGAAAGGTTACGATGTACCACCAACCAGCAATGCCAATTATGCGTGGATTCTGAATATGGTAGCCAAACTTTCTGAAAACGGAGTGGCTGGTTTTATCTTGGCAAATGGCGCTTTAAGTGGTGGCGGAACCGAATACGAAATCCGTAAAAAACTCATAGAAAATGATTTGATAGAAGCCATTGTGATTTTACCGAGAAATATGTTTTATACAACAGATATTAGTGTTACGCTTTGGATTCTCAATAAAAACAAAAAAGAAAAAACGGTACAATTGCCTGATGAAGAGCGACAATACCGAAACCGTGAAAACGAAATTCTGTTTCTGGATTTAAGACAAAAAGGCATCCCTTTTGAGAAAAAATACACCCAATTTTCTGAAGATGAGATTCAGGAAATTGCAGGAACGTATCATACTTGGCAAAGCCTCACCCCAACCCTCTCCAAAGGAGAGGGAGCTGGAAAAGAGTATCATGATATCCCAGAGTTTTGCTACAGTGCAACCAAAGAAGAAGTGAAAGCCAAAGACTATTCTTTGGTACCGAGTAAGTACATTGCTTTTGTAAACCGAGATGAGCAGATAGATTATGAGGATAAAATGAAGGCATTGCAACAAGATATTACCCAATTATTGCAAGAAGAAGCCCAATCTAAAAAAGATTTGTTGAATGTTTTTAAGGAGTTAGGATATGACATCAAGTTATAAAAGATTAGGCGATTACATACAAGAAGTAAACATCCGAAACAAAGATTTAAAACAATATCCTTTGTTGGGAGTAAGTATTAGAAAAGAAATGATGACTTCTATTGCTAATACTGTGGGAACAGATATGTCAACATATAAAATTATCCAAAAAAATCAGTTTGCTTACGGACCAGTAACTTCTAGAAATGGAGATAAAATTTCTATTGCTTTATCTTGTGAAGAAAAAGCGTTATTGTCACAGGCTTATGTAGTTTTTGAAACCAATAATGAATTGTTACCCGAATATTTAATGATGTGGTTTCGCAGACCTGAATTTGATAGATATGCACGTTACAAATCTCACGGAAGTGCTAGAGAAATCTTTGATTGGCAAGAAATGAGCGAGGTTATGTTACCCATTCCTTCTGTAGAAAAGCAACAGGAAATGGTAAACGAATACCACACCATACAAAACCGCATTAACCTGAACAACCAACTGATTGCCAAATTAGAAGAAACCGCACAAACGATTTATAAACAGTGGTTTGTGGATTTTGAGTTTCCCGATGAAAATGGAAAACCTTATAAAAGTAATGGCGGTAAAATGGTTTGGTGTGAGGAGTTGGAAAAGGAGATTCCGGAGGGGTGGGAAGTTGTATTTCTTGATGAGATTTGTAATAAATTATATGGTTATCCTTTTGATTCAAATTTATTTACTAATGAAAAAATAAATAATATTCCATTAATTCGAATAAGAGATATTTTAAATGGATTTTCAGATGTTTATACTTCAGAAAAGGTAGATGCTAAATTTTTACTTGAAAATGGAGATTTACTTATTGGAATGGATGGTACATTTCATATTTCTATTTGGTTTAATAATAATGCATATTTGAATCAACGAGTTGTTAGATTTAGGTCTTTATCAAAAAACCTATCTAATTTGCAAGTTTTATATTCTATTTATGAACAAATTAAAGATTTTGAGAATAATATCCACGGTACAACTGTTGCTCATTTAAGTGATAAACATTTAAAAGAAGTTAAATTTATTATTGGTAATGATAAAATTCAAAGTGAGGTTACGCATATCTTTGAGATAATAACAATGAATATTATAAATACTAAACAAGAAAACCAAAAACTAGAGGAATTGAAGGAATTGTTGTTGGGGAGAATGGTGAGAAATTAAAATAAAGAAACTAAATAACGTGAAAAGAGATTAGATTTAATTAAATAATTAACAAACCATGCACTCATACCAACCAAAAAAACACCATCGGCGTTCTATTAGATTAAAAGGTTATGATTATAGCCAAAAAGGGTTGTATTTTATCACCATTTGTTGCCAGAATAGAATATGCCGTTTTGGAGATGTGGTAGATGGTGAAATGGCGTTGAATGAATACGGACAAATTGCATATAACGAATGGTTGAAATTGTCAGACCGATTTTCCAATTTTGAATTGGATGTATTTCAAATAATGCCCAACCATATACACGGAATTATATTATTAAACAATGTTTCCGTTGTTGGGGCGGCGGTAGGGGCGGTAGGGGCGGTAGGGGCAGGGTTCACCCCTGCCCAAATTGATTTGAATACCCAAAATGAATTGGATATTAAAAATAATTTGGATGCCCAAAATGTTGGGCAATATGATGATGATATAACAACCGCAAGGGTTGTGCGTGCGGTAAATGATATTAATATTAAAAATGATTTGGATGCCCAAAATGTTGGGCAATATGATGATAATATAAGGGCAACCGCAAGGGTTGCCCCTACGGTATATGATATTGTGGGTGCATATAAATCGTTGGTGGCAAATGGATGTTTGGAAATATGGAAATCTAAATGGGCAGGGGTAACCCCTGTTCCGTTAATGGGTAAATTATGGCAACGTAATTATTATGAACACATTATCCGTAACGAACAATCATATCAAACGATATCAAATTACATCATCAACAATCCTGCAAAATGGACAAATGATAAATTTTATAATCAATGAAATCACCAAGACTACTATTAAAACAATGCTGAAAATGAATCTAGGCGATAACATAAGACTTTTGAAAATTAATTAATACCAGTACAAATGAAATTCACCGAAGCACAATTAGAACAAGCCTTTATCCATCTTCTACAGCAAGAAGAGATGCAGCACGTTTTGGGAAATGATTTACGCAAAACAGAAGGCAATATGGTAGCAGAATCTAGGGCAAACTATGGCTATATTGCTACCGAAAAAGTACTGATAGAAGAAGATTTGCGTACATTTCTTACAATGCAATATCGTGAAGATGGCATTACCCGTTCAGAAATTGATGCCATTATTCGGGAATTGGAGCAATTGCCAGCTTCGGATTTGTACGAAAGCAATAAGATTTTTATGAAAAAATTGAGTGACGGATTTCTATTGAAGAGAGAAGACCGCACCCAAAAAGATATTTTCATTCAGTTCATAGATTATAGCGAAGCCGACCAAAATATTTATAAAATCGTGAATCAATTGGCGATAAAAGGCTACGAAATGCGCATTCCCGATTTAATTTTGTATGTGAACGGATTGCCTTTGGTGGTTTTTGAGTTTAAAACAGCCATACAAGAAGAAACCACGATTTTTGATGCGTATAAACAACTCACCGTAAGATACCAAAGAGATATTCCCGAATTGTTTAAATACAATGCTTTCTGTGTGATAAGTGATGGTGTAAATACCAAAGCAGGTTCATTTTTTGCGAAATACGATTTTTTCTATGCGTGGCGCAAAACCGAAGGAATGCCGAACGAAGTAGATGGCATAGATGCAATGTTTACGATGATACAAGGAATGTTTAACCGAGAACGTTTCAGAAATATAATTCAGAATTTTATCTTTTTGCCAGACAGCAGTAAGAAGAATGAGAAAATAGTTTGTAGATATCCGCAATATTACGCAACCATAAAATTGTTTGAAAACATTAAAATTCATCAAAAACCAGAAGGCGACGGAAAAGGAGGAACGTATTTTGGGACTACAGGTTGTGGCAAAAGTTATACGATGCTTTTTTTGGCAAGAATGCTGATGAAGAGTACTTATTTTAAAAGTCCTACCATCGTTCTTATTACCGATAGAACCGATTTAGACGACCAACTTTCTGGGCAATTTACCAGTGCTAAAGGTTTCATAGGAGATGAGACCGTAATTAGTGTAGAAAGCAGAGCTCATTTAAGAGAATTATTGCAAGGCAGAAATAGTGGCGGTGTTTTTCTTACCACCATTCATAAATTTACAGAAGACACGCAATTGCTTACCGATAGAAGCAATGTAATCTGTATTTCTGATGAAGCACACAGAAGCCAAACCAATCTCAACCAAAAAATTACCTATTCAGAAAATGGGGTAAAGAAAACTTTTGGTTTTGCTAAATATCTGCACGATTCTTTGCCGAATGCTACGTATGTAGGTTTTACAGGAACACCTATAGATGCTACAATAGATGTTTTTGGCGAGGTGGTAGATGCTTATACTATGCGAGAATCTGTGGTAGATGAAATCACAGTTCCGTTAGTCTATGAAGGAAGAGCCGCCAAAGTAATGCTCCATAGCGAAAAATTGAGAGAAATAGAAGACTATTACGAACAATGTGCAGAAGAAGGAAGTAACGAAAATCAGATAGAAGAAAGCAAAAAGGCGATGTCTCAAATGAATGTGATTTTGGGAGACCCTTCTCGCTTAAAAGCCGTAGCCGAAGATTTTGTAAAACATTATGAAAAAAGAGTAGAAGAAGGAAGTAGTGTAGCAGGAAAAGCAATGTTTGTATGCAGTAGCAGAGAAATTGCGTATGAGTTGTATAAAAATATTCTTGCCATAAAACCAGATTGGGGCGAGAAAAAGGAAGCCGAAAATCTAGAACTCCTCACAGAAAAAGAAAAACGAGAACTTTTACCGATTGAAAAAATAAAAATGGTGATGACTCGCAATAAAGACGATGTAAAAGAACTCTACGATTTACTTGGCACAAAAGATTACCGAAAAGAACTCGACCGACAGTTTAAATTTGAGCATTCTAATTTTAAAATTGCCCTAGTAGTAGATATGTGGCTTACTGGTTTTGATGTTCCTTTCCTAGATACTATTTATATTGATAAACCTATCCAAAGACATAATTTAATACAAACGATTTCTAGAGTTAACAGAAAATTTGAAGGCAAAGAAAAAGGTTTGGTGGTAGATTATATCGGCATTAAAAAACAAATGAATCTCGCATTGGCGCAATACAACCAAGGCAATGAAACCAACATAGAAGAAATAGAACATTCTGTAGTAGTGGTGAAAAATCAGTTGGATTTGTTGCACCGTATTTTCCATACGTTTAATAGTGATTTGTATTATCACGGCACTCCTGTAGAACAATTACAAACCCTAAACAAAGCAGCAGAATTTGCACAACAAACCAAAGAGTTAGAAACCCGTTTTATGAATCTGGTAAAACGCTTGAAATTGGCTTTTGATATTTGTTCGGGTAGTGAATCGATTTCTGAAAAAGAGAAAGATGAGATTCATTTTTATTTGGCGGTGCGTTCTATTATTTACAAGCTCACCAAAGGAACCGCTCCCGATGCTTCGCAAATGAACGAAAAGGTAAAAGCGATGATTCAAGAAGCCATAGAAAGCGAAGGTGTGGAAGAGATTTTCAAACTCGGTGAAGACGAAGCCCAAGAAATTGATTTGTTTTCTGATGATTATTTAGCAAAATTAGATAAGATTAAACTGCCTAATACCAAGTTCAAACTCTTGCAAAAAGTATTGAAACAAGCCATCGATAGAATGAAGCAGGTGAATAAAGTGATGGGAATAGATTTTAGTAAACGTTTAGAAGCTATCGTACAAAAATACAATGAGCGTAAAGAAGGTGATGTATTGCGAAGTGAAGTTTTAGAGGATTTTACCAATGAAATCATTGAACTCTATTACGCTTTGAAAAAAGAAAATGACTCCTTCCAAGAACTAGGAATTGACATCGAAGAAAAAGCTTTTTATGACATTTTGAAAATGCTTACCGTGAAGTATGATTTTTCTTATGCCGATGAAAAACTTATAGCACTTGCCAAGAAAGTAAAACTAGTGGTAGATGATAAAACCAAATACACCGATTGGAGTAAACGTGACGATATAAAAGCAGAACTGAAAGTAGATTTAATTATTCTTTTAGCAGAAAATGATTATCCACCAATAGACAGAGATGAAGTGTATAAAGAGATTTTTGAACAAGCGGAGAATTTTAAGAAGTTTAGAGGGTAAAATATTATGAATCAGGAAAAAATAGTTGAAATATCAGAAAAATTGCTTTCTAGATTATTGGAATTTAAAAATAATAATCAAGGATTTACATTTTCTTTAAGACAAAGAGATAGTCCACAAGCAAAAAAAGTTAAAAGATTAGAAAAAGGGCAATGGTTTCAAGGTTCAGATTACATTTATCTACCATTGTTTAGAAAGGGTGATAGTGCAAGAAAAATTAAAACCATAGGTTTTGTAATTGGAAATAATAATAACGAACCTACTAATTATATTGAAATATCTTTTAAGAAAGGTAATTTTTCTGATAAAGAAATAGAATTTTATAAAGAATTAGCAGATTTTTTTAAAATTAGTTTAAATAAAGAAAACTATGGCTATTATTATTTTAAGAATGTTGATAAATTTTTAGATGAAAATTTAGAATTTTATTTAATTACTTTTAGAAATAAAGCTTTAGAATTATTAAACAAATATGAACTTACCGACCAATATGTAATCTCAGAAAACGAATTTCAAAAAAATTTAAAAAGGATTACTATAATTAAGGATAATAATATTTTGAAAGTAATACCCACACAACAAAATATGATAAATGATAATAATATGAACCCCATTTCTCTTAACCAAATACTCTACGGCCCTCCCGGAACAGGAAAAACATATAATACCATCAATAAAGCTTTAGAAATTATTAATGAGGATAAAGTAAAGCAACTTGATTTTAATGATAGAAAAGCTGTAAAAGATTTGTTTGATAAAAAGTTAAAAGAAGGACAAATTATGTTCACCACTTTTCATCAAAGCATGAGTTATGAGGATTTCATTGAGGGTATAAAACCAGAAATAGAAGAAGATGAGGAAGGAAGAAAATCTGTGATTTATGAAGTGAAGAAAGGCATTTTTAAACAAATAGCAGAAGAAGCTAGAAAAATAAGATATCAATCAGAAGAGTTGAGTCAGCAATATACCTTTGATGATGCTTGGAATAAATTAATTGAATTAGTTAAAGATAAAATTTCCAAAAAAACTTTACTAAAAATAGGTTCGTGGGAATATGGATTATCTTCTAAAGATTCATTAAAATATTCATCGGTTAATTCACCTTCACAATACACATTTACTATTACAAAACAGAATATTCTTGATTCTTATCATAAAAAAATAGCAAGACCTTCTGGAGCATTCCAAAAAGATATGAATGAAATTGTTGAATTTATGAAAACAGAATTTCAATTAGCTGATTATGTTGAAGAAAATGAAATATCTAACCCGTAGTGCATTATAAAAAAGGTTACTCATAATACGAAAATTTCGTATATTGTATTGATTATCAATCTAATACGTTATGAATAA
>JAYRDY010000084.1:0-9254 GCA_041909215.1 Cloacibacterium sp.
TAAGTTGTTCATTGTAAATGTTTTGTGGTTAATTCAATTTACTGATTTTCAATCAAATGAACAACTTTTATCTCACTTAATTCATAATGCACAACGGGTATAAATCTATTTCAAAAGAAAGAGAGAACACTTTTACACAGTTTGTAAATTCAAAGAATCCAAATATTTATGTTTTTTTCTTTAAGAATCAGAATGATGTTTATGCAAGATTATTAGATTATGATAGAAATATAGGGCATACATTTCATGTAATTCATAAAAATGAAGGCTCAGAATTTATTTACCTAGATTCTAATAAATCTTTGGCTGTTGATTGTATCATAAAAAATGTTATTACAGAAAAACTTCAGAATGATGAATATGATTATAAAATTAGTTTTGATTATAAATATAATTATAGTCCTAAAAAGAAAATGATTTTTAAGATTAAGCTTAAGAATTTTGAGAGTAACTTGGTATTAAATTATCCAATGGATTTTCATATTAAAAGTAAAAAAGAAATTTTCTCAAAAATGTTTGATTTAGAAAAAGGAAATTATTTTGTTGATAAAGTAATGTATAACAGTTCTTCTTTAAAAGAATCTTCAGAAATAGAAAAAATTAATTTAAAAATTGTTCTACCTAATCAACTTAATTTTACTAAATAAAAATAAATATCCCAAAACACTTGACAACCCCTGTTTTCATATCGTATATTTGCACCTCGAAATTTTAAAACCACAAGCTAAGCTTGTAAATTAATAAAATCCGTAAATTTTATGAAAACATCAGACTTTAATTTTCATTTGCCAGAACATTTATTGGCAGAACATCCTTCAGAACACAGAGACGAAGCAAGACTAATGGTGCTTGACAGAAAAACACAAACCATTGAACATAAATTATTTAAAGACGTTATCGATTATTTCAACGAAGACGATTTATTTATTTTCAACAACACCAAAGTTTTCCCTGCAAGATTGTACGGAAACAAAGAAAAAACAGGTGCTAAAATCGAGGTTTTCCTTTTAAGAGAACTAGATAGAGAAACCAGAGTTTGGGATGTTTTGGTAGATCCTGCAAGAAAAATCAGAATTGGGAATAAACTTTTCTTTACCGAAGACGAATCTTTGGTAGCAGAAGTTATAGACAATACCACTTCTAGAGGAAGAACACTAAGATTTTTATTTGATGGTTCTTATGAAGAATTCCGTTCAAAACTGAAAGAATTAGGAGAAACTCCACTTCCTAAATACATCAAAAGAGAAGTAGAACCAGAAGATGCAGAACGTTACCAAACCATTTATGCTAAAATAGAAGGTGCGGTTGCTGCTCCAACTGCAGGTTTACACTTTTCTAAACATTTGATGAAAAGATTAGAAATCAAAGGAATTAACTTTGCTGAAGTTACCCTTCACGTTGGTTTAGGAACCTTCAATCCGATTGAAGTAGAAGACCTTTCTAAACATAAAATGGAGTGCGAAGAAGCAATTATTGACGAGAAAACCGCGGATATCATCAACAAAGCTGCCGATGAAAATCGTAGAATTTGTGCTGTTGGTACGACTACAATGAGAGCTTTAGAAACTTCTGTTTCTTCTAACAAAAAACTTTCGGCTTACCAAGGTTGGACGAATAAGTTCATTTATCCTCCTTATGATTTTGGTGTTGCTAATGCGATGATTACCAATTTCCATACACCGAAATCTACTTTAATTATGATGATTGCGGCTTTTGCAGGAAAAGATTTCATCATGCAGGCATATGAAGAAGCTATCAAAAACGAATATAAATTCTATTCTTACGGAGATGCAATGCTAATTCTTTAAGATTAATTTTAAAATAATTTTCTCGCAGATTTGGCTGATATTGCAGATGAATTAAAATCTGCTAAATTTGCTAAATCTGCGAGATTTTTTTTATATGAAAGACATAAGAACATTAACTTTAGAACAACTTACCGAATATTTCAAAGAAATCGGCGAAAAACCATTTCGTGCGAAACAAGTTTATGATTGGTTGTGGAGCAAAAATCTACATTCTATTGATGAAATGACTAATCTTTCTAAAGATTTAAGAGAAAAAATTGCTCAAGAATTCACCATCAATCCAATTTCTGTAGATTTATTACAAAAATCGAAAGACGGAACCATCAAAAACGGAGTGAAATTGCATGACGGTTTAATGGTAGAATCGGTTTTAATTCCTACAGAATCCAGAACTACAGCTTGTGTTTCTTCGCAGGTGGGTTGTAGCCTCAATTGCGAATTTTGTGCAACGGCGAAACTCAAAAGGATGAGAAATTTAGAAGTTGCAGAAATTGTAGATCAGGTAGCTTTAATTGATAAACAAAGTAAACTGTATTTTGATAGACCGCTTTCTAACATCGTTTTTATGGGAATGGGAGAACCCATGATGAACTATAAAAATGTAGTTGACGCTATCAAAAAAATTACAGAAGAAGATGGTTTAGGAATGTCGCCAAGAAGAATTACAGTTTCTACTTCGGGAATTCCGAAGATGATAAAAATGTTGGCTGATGAAAATCTTAAAGTAAAATTAGCACTCTCTTTACATTCTGCTATTGAGCATAAAAGAAACGAGATTATGCCATTTTCTACCAAATTTCCTTTAACTGAAATTATGGAAGCAATGCAATATTGGTACAACAAAACCGATAACAAAATTACTTTTGAATATTGCGTTTGGAAAGGAATTAATGATGGCGACGAAGATATAAAAGCTTTAATTAAATATTGCCGTCAAGTTCCGTGTAAAGTCAATTTAATTCAGTACAATCCGATTGGGGAAGGGAAATTCGATCATAGAAGTATAGAAGCGGAAGAAAGATACGTTCGTGAGTTAGAAAAAGCAGGAATTACGGTTTTGGTAAGAAGAAGTAGAGGAGGTGATATAGACGCAGCTTGTGGACAATTGGCGAATAAAAATTCTGGAGAATAAATTTTTATTTCATGAAAAAAACGCTGATTTTTCTTAATTTATTGATTTCACTTGTTATTTTTTCGCAAAAAACAGAAAAATTACCACTTAGAAAATATAAAATTGCGGTACTTTCAGACTCATTAAGAGAAACTTCTGGCCTTACTTTCTTCAAAGATGAACTTTATACCATTAATGATGGAGGAAACCCGAATATCATTTATGAAATTGATAAAAATTCGGGGAAAATTCTAAAAAAAATCCAAACCAATTTCCCCAATAAAGATTGGGAAGCGATTACCACTGATGGAGAAAATCTATACATTGGCGATTTCGGAAACAATGCAGGAAATAGAAGAGATTTAACAATTTATTCTATTGATAATCAACAAGAAATTAATGTTATAAAATTCAGTTATCAAAATCAGAAAGACTTTAGTGTTAATTATCTCAATCACGATTTTGATGCCGAAGCGATGGTTTTCATCAATAATAAAATACATCTTTTTACCAAAGAATGGTCTGCAAAAAAAGTATCACATTATATTATTAATCCAAAATTATCAGAAAATCAATCTGTTACAAAATCAGAAAGTTTTAATACAGGTTTTGTAGTTACCGATGCAGCGTACTATGAAAATAAATTATATGTTATTGGCTATACAAAAAAAGCAAAAACCTATCTTATGATTTTTGAACAAAATGATGAGGGTTTATTCT
Source organism: Cloacibacterium sp. (assembly GCA_041909215.1). GTDB lineage: Bacteria > Bacteroidota > Bacteroidia > Flavobacteriales > Weeksellaceae > Cloacibacterium. Next base: position 3,640 of record JAYRDY010000084.1, read on the forward strand.
TTTCGAACCCTACAAAAAAATATCGTTTAGGTTCTGTCTTAACCGTTGGACAGATAGAAGGAATTGCTGTAAATACCGATGGAATCTATATTTCTAATGAAGGATTTAGTCAATTTATATTTCGAGCAAAACCCAATTTATACTTTGTGCCTTTTGATAGATTTAAAAAATGATATTTGCCCAGATAGATAGTTTTAATCAAAAAATATAATTTAAAACATTATATTTGTGATGAATTTAAAAATAATCATTTTTTACCCTATAATTGAAGAATCGTGCCGAGCATTGTAGAAGAAATTAAGAAGCCCATTAATGAAGAAATGAAACTTTTTGAACAAAAGTTTTATGAATCTATGCAAAGCAAAGTTCCGTTGCTTGATAAAGTTACTCGTTTTATTGTTACCACCAAAGGGAAACAAATGCGCCCAATTTTTGTGTTTCTTACCGCAAAATTATTGGGTAATATTAATGAGAAAACCTTTCGTGGAGCTTCTATGATTGAGTTGATACACACAGCAACTTTGGTGCACGATGATGTAGTAGATGAGAGTTTTAAAAGACGTAACTTTTTCTCCATCAATGCTTTATGGAAGAATAAAATTGCGGTTTTAGTTGGAGATTATCTTTTGTCTAAATCCGTACTTCTTTCTACCGATCATAAGGATTATGATTTACTTTCGGTAATTGCAAGAACGATTAGAGAAATGTCTGAAGGAGAGTTGCTTCAGTTGGAAAAAGCTCGAAAATTAGACATTACTGAAGAGGTTTATTATGAAATTATTCGTCAAAAAACAGCTACTCTTATTGCTGCTTGTTGCGAAATTGGCGTAAGATCTAACGGAGCTGATGAAGATTTAGCAAAAAAAATGCAAGATTTTGGCAATTATACAGGTATAGCTTTTCAGATAAAAGACGATTTGTTTGATTATCTATCAAAAAACATTATTGGTAAACCTGTTGGGATTGATATTAAAGAGCAAAAAATGACTTTGCCTTTAATTTATACATTAAAAAATGCCAAAGAATTAGATAGAAAATATTTTTTCGATACCGTAAAAAGATATAATAATGACCAAAAGCGAGTGAAGGAACTGATAGAATTTGTAAAAAAATCTGGAGGTTTGGATTATGCAATTGATGTGATGAAAAACTATCAGCAAAAAGCGAAAGATATTCTTGCAGAATTTCCTGATTCTGAAGCAAAGCATTCTCTTAATTTGATGCTAAACTATGTTATTGAGCGAAAATTTTAAGATCTAAATTTTTAATTAAAGATTTTCTTTAAAATTCAATAAAATTGTTAAAAAATTCTATTGCTTAACATAATATTTTGTTTTTCAGGTTATTTTCAGAATTTCCCAGTTATTTTTTATAAAAAGACAGTTTCTTTTTTATTAAATAAGTGTTTAAGATTTTACATTTGCATTATCAACTTCTTATTAGAGGTAAAGATGATAGCCATAAAAACATTTTGGATAATTTCCTTTTTTTGAAAACTTCTCATTGCTAAAATGCGAAGTTTTTTTTATTAAAAATGGTCTTCTTTTCTTAATGATTTGATGTACTGTGATGGAGTATTACCAATTTTTCTTTTAAAATGATCTGAGAAATTTTCCGCATTACTAAATCCTCCTAGATTGGCTAATTTCTTAATATCTTTTTCCCAATTCTTTTTATCTGTATTGAGGAGGTTTATAATATAATCTATTCTTAGATCACCAATATAAACATTGTAGTTTTTCTCCTTGTAAACTTTAAAAATTTTAGATAAATAAGAAGCATTGGTTTCTAGTTTTTCGCTTAATGAAAGTTGAGTGAGTTGAGCGTCCAGAAATCCTAAATTTTTCTCGAAATTGTCTAACTTATTTAAAATATTTTTAACGGTTTCAGCTTTTAAACCGGGTATTTTTTCATAATAATTCTGAGAAAAATTTTTGTTTGAGGCTTCTAAATCTGCAATATTTTCATTTTCTACAGGTGTAAGAAGTATTTTTTTTGAATTAATTTCTTTAATCTTTTTTTGTGTAGAATAAAATTTATATCCAAATAATGAAACAATAATAATTAAAAAAACAATTACAGCAATTGTAATATATTTATACATTTTGAAAGAATTTTGTATATCATTCTTTTCTTGAATAAGCTTATTGGTATCATTTCTTTATGAATTTTTGAAAATAAGTATTTATAATTTTTTTCATAAGAATCATCAAGAGCCATCAGCTTGTTAATGTATTCTAAATGTTTCTTTTTATTATTTTTTTCTTTATAATACTCAATTAATAATTCGTAAGCTGGCCGATATTCTGGATTAAATTTTTTATGTTTGGTTATTTCTTTGTCTAATTTTTCAAAATATTTAATGGCTATTTTTTTTTCATTTAATTTCCAATAAGATAATCCGATATAATAAATTTCTGTAAAATGTGTCCAATTATCATTGTATTGTTTTATAGCTTGATTTAATTTAGCAATCGCTTTATTATAATCTTTTGAGTGATAAGCATCAACACCTTCAGATGAAATGAAATATGGGAGATAAAAATCAATTTTATTATTTTTAATATAGTTATATGCTTCTTTATATAAAAGTGTATTTTGCTTTTGAAGTCCAATTTTTGTATTAGAATCTATTGTACCTATTAAAGCATATATATATAAAGTTTGATAATTTTTCCCAATTTCTTCTTTATCAAGATTTTGTTTAAAATAGTCAATACAATCTTTAAATTCTTTATTCGCTTCATTTATTTGCCCAATATATAGTCTATTTTGAGCAATAAAATATAAGGTTTCGTAATATAAATAATTGTCATTAATTGTATTTGCAATTTTATGAGCTTTAAAAAGATAATTTAAAGCATTTATGTAGTCTATTTGATAGCTTAGAAGGCTACTTTTATTAATATATGCTTCTGCTAAATATTTATTGTTACTGATTTTTGAAGCTTCAACAATGGCGCTATCAGCATATTTTAAATCATTATTTATTACTGATAAGTATCTATAAGCATATGTGATATGTTCTGAGATATTTTCTTTTTTCGCTTTAAACAGATAGAAATTGGCAATTTTTTTTTGAAGATTGGCATTTGAGCTTAAACTATCAATCTTTTTTTCAATTTCAGAAAAAGACAAATCTTCCAACTTTTTATTTTGTGGAAAAACAAAAAGATTAATTAATAATAATGAAAATAACACAATTTTTTTTACCATAATAGCATTCACCACTTTTTCAAATGATTTTCATGCAATTATAAGAAAAAATAAATCACATAAAACCAATATTTACATGAAAAGATTAGTTTTAAAGAAATATTTAAATCAAATTAAAAAATTGATGAAGAAACTTAATCTTCAATAGCAGAACTTCTCATATTTTCTTTCATCATTTTAATGAAAAAAGAAGGTTTAATTTGGTATTTTCTTTGGAAATTATCCGAAAAACTGAACGCATTGGTAAAACCAGCCATTGTTGCCAGTTTTTTAACATCAATATTGAGGTATTTTGCATCGTTTTTCATAAATTCTATAATGTAATCAATCCTTAAATCATTGATATAGTGATTGAAACTTTTCCCTTTATAGACATTGATTATCTTTGAAAGATATGTAGAATTAGTCCCTAAACTTTCGCTGAGCATTTTCTGAGAAATTTGATTATCCAAGAATTTATTCTCTTTTTCGAACACATGTAGCTGATTAAGAATACTTTCCACAAAAAGAGGGTTAAGACCGGGTATTTTATTATAATATTCTACATCGAAAAAGTTGTTTGGTTTTATGGAGAAATCTGCCTCAGAAGAAGAAAGTTTTACATCTAAAGCTTTTTCTTGTGGTAGATTGGTTGTAATATCAACATCTTTTTTAGCAATAATTTCATTAAATCTATCTTTATAAACCTTTTGTAAGTGATAATATCTATAACCTACTAAACTTATAATGATAACAGCAATAAGAAGTAATGAGCTAATAATTGCTCTTTGTGTTTTTAACGAAGATTCGATTCTATTTTTTTCTGTGATGAGTTTCTGAGTATCATACTCTTTATTGATTTTTGTATATAAATACTTGTAATTCTTCTCGTAGCTTCTATCCAGAGACATTAATTTGTTAATGTATTCTAGTTGCTTATCCGTATTGCCAATAGAATCATTGTATTTTATTAAAAGTTCGTAAGCAGATCTAAATTCTGGATTTAATTTTTTAGACCTTTCATACTCTTTATCTATTTCTTCGAAATATTTTACAGCAACCCCTTGTCTTCCTAGTTTCCAATTAGATAGCCCCAAATAGAATATTTCAGTAACGTGCGGCCATTGATCATTATATAGTTTTATTGCTTCTGATAGTTTTTTTATGGCTTTATTATAATCTTTATTATAAAAAGCATCTGTTCCTTCTGAAGAAATAAAATATGGAAAATATTGTTCTTTATTTTTTAATTTTAAATAATTATATGCCTCTTTAAATAGTAATTGATTAGAAGAATGTTGACCGATTCGTGTATTAGAATCAATAAGACTCATCAAAGAATATATATAATATATCTCATAATCTTTACCTAATTCATTGTTAGTAAGATTTTTTCTAAAATAATTAATACAGATTTTAAGTTCTTTGTTAGCATCTTCATATAATCCTAAATAAATTTTATTCTGAGCTATATAATAAATTGTTTTATTGGTAATATAATCATTATTAAGTTCTAATGAATATTTATTAGCAATAAGTATATTGTCTAATGCTTCTTTATAATGAGAATTATCCATTAGCACAACCCCCTTATTAAGGTATGCGTCTGTTAACAATTTCTTATTTTTAGACTTTTGACCAACAAAAAGTGCGCTATCTGCATATTTATAATTCTCAGGGGCACTATAGAATTTGCTTGCATAACGATAAGCATATATTAAACTTTCATCGTTTTTTTCCCATTTGGATTTTTCTATGTATAAATTAATTAAAGCGGAGACTTCCTTTTGTTTAGTATTAGAATTATCTAGTTTTTTTTCAATCTCTTCATACGTTAAATCAATAAACTTCTTATTATTTTGTCCATAAAGATGTATTACACTTAATATTAAGCATAAAAAAAAAGAAAATATCTTAATAAAAGCTTTAATCATATAAATAAATTCATGCTGAATTATTACAAAAAATACCTTATAATTAGTTTTTTACAATAATACAGTTATTTTTTCTAAATCTTGTATCTTTTTTTATGAATTAACACTTATTTTTTATAAAATGACAGTTCCGAAATTTGTTTTATAGTCTGCATTAAGACTACATTTGCCATAGAAATAATTCAAAATATTATGAAAAAATTATCACTTACATTCGGTTTTGCAATAGTATTATTATCTATTAATTCATGTAGACAAGATGATGTTATTTTAAGTTCTGATGATGTTGCAAATTTAAAAATAATTCAGACCAAAAGAATTAATACAGTAAATAAAAATTCTAGTGTTGTGAAAAGAGATAGTACATTAATTAACTCAACACTTAAACAAGATGAGTGGGTAAAACCACCAAAATAATTAAATAACAATTAAAAAGTAAAAATAAATTTTCGTCGGGTGGGGTGTCTCCTTCCGTTGCTCCGGTTT
>JAYRDY010000085.1:0-9118 GCA_041909215.1 Cloacibacterium sp.
TACGCACCAATGTTTACATAAGAAGGCATTAAATTTACTCCCGAAGAAATATAAGCCCCTTCTCTTGCCACAGCATGAGGTACCACTCTTACACCTTTTTCTGCATAATTTCTCTTCAACGGGATTTTATCATGAAACTCAAACGGCCCAACTTCAATAGTTTCCATTTTTTGGATTGGGAAATACATTACTACGGCTTTCTTCACCCATTCATTTACTTGCCAACCATTTTCCGTAGGTTCTGCAACACGCAATTCGCCTTTGTCTAGTAATTGTATTACTTCTCTAATGGTTTTTTGTGCATCTTCATTTTGTAATAGCTCTCTATTGTCCCAAATATTTTCTATGGTTTGTTGTAAAGACATAATATTTTGATTTTAAATTTTTATTTTTTTTGATAATACTTCTGATTAATTCTTCTAAAACTGATATTCTTCTAACCTTTCTGCTTCTCTGAAATATTCTTTAAATAATTCTGAATGTTCTTGGTTTTTAAATTTAACAATGGTGTAACTAGAATCATAAGCATAGAGTTCGAAAACAGCATTTTTCATTTGGAAACCAGCTTCCCAAATATCAGGATTTCCTTCTATATAAGGCAAATTTTCTTCATCAATCAAGATTTCTTCACTTTTAGGGATTGCCGCCAAATAAAGCCATATAAATTGTACTTTATCTTTCAAAATTTCTTTTAACATATCTGCCGAAAGAATTTCATAATTACTGCTGAAATTTTTAAAAGGCAAATTTTTGTTTTCTGATATAAATAAATAATCTGAAATAAAGAATTGATAATCCTCTAAAACATCTTCTAATGGTTTTAAAACCGCAGAAAGATTAGTATGGAATTCTATTTTTTCAGATTTAGAAATAATCCAATTCATTTTACAAAAGTAATGATTTTATAAAACTCTTCTTGCGAAAAGAAATGCTTTATTCCAATATTTCTCATTGAGAGAAGAAATGACAGCATCTTTTTTTTTGTAGAAGTGTGTATAAAAGTAATTTCCTCTTTATTTTTAACTTCATAAGATTTGCAATTATTATATGTATTTAAAACTCTTTACTTCTTTTCATGAAATTCAAAGTCAAATCCGTATTTTTGTAAATCATCTTATTAACGCATCAACAAAAACAGAACATTGGCGTTCGCACAAATTATTCTTCCGCTCAACCTCAAAGGAACTTTCACCTACAAAGTTTCCGATGATTTTTTGGAACAAATAAAAATAGGAATGCGTGTTCTCGTCCCTTTTGGAGGTAAAAAAATATACACAGGCATTGTAGCCGAAATTCATCATAACGAGCCCGAAGCATTTCTGCCAAAAGAAATTCATTCTATTTTAGATGCAGAACCCATTGTTCCCAAAGAGCAACTCCAGTTTTGGACTTGGCTATCAGATTATTACCTTTGTAATATTGGCGAAATTTATCGTTTTGCTTTCCCCAGTTCTCTTAAATTAGAAAGCGAAACTTATCTGAAAAGAAATCCAAATAAAGAAATTAATTGGGAAATTTTAGACGCTAACGAGACTTATTTACTACAAGCTTTAGAGGTTAAAAATCTAATTAATGTTACTGAAATTGAAGCTTTTATCCCCAAAAAGGAAATTGTAAAGACTATTAAATCTTTAATTGATGAACAATACATTCTGATAGACGAAAAAATATACGAAAAATACAAAGCCAAAGAAGTTGCTTATCTTAGAATTGATGAACAAATTCTTGAAAATTTATCAGAAATTCTACAAAAACTGAATCGTTCAGCCAAACAAAAAGAACTGTTTTTAACAATTTTGGAGGCTCAACAAACACAAAATCAACCTTTAAAAAAATCTAGTTTCTTTGAAAACGGCGTTTTCAATTCCTCACATTTAAGAGGTTTGGTCGAGAAAGATTTGGTGCAAGAATATTACCTCAAAAAAGATAGAATAGAAGCTTATGAAGGCGAAATTGAAGGTTTAGAAGAGCTTTCTGAAGCACAAAAAAAAGCCTTAGAACAAATTAATGAAGGCTTCGGAGAAGAGAAAAACGTTTTGCTGCATGGCGTTACAAGTTCAGGGAAAACGCATTTGTATTTAGAAAAAATAGAGCAAACGATTGCTGAAGGCAAAAATGTACTCTTTTTACTTCCAGAAATTGCTTTAACTAAACAAATTATCACTCGTTTAGAGAAAAAATATGGTAAACAACTCGGGTTTTATCATCAAAAACTGACGGATTTTGAGAAAGTTGAGGTTTGGAAAAGAATTAAAAATAATGATATTAAAATTCTCATCGGCACGAGAGGTTCGCTTTTTCTACCGTTTCAAAATTTAGGATTAATTATTATAGACGAAGAGCACGATTCTGCCTACAAACCAAGAGAAGTAAAACCTTTTTTTAATGCAAAAGATGCGGCGCAAGTTCTAGCGAAATTTTATGAGTCCAAAGTTATTTTAGGCTCAGCAACACCTTCCGTAGAAAGTTATTATGCAGCTAAAAATGGTAAATTAAAATATGTTTTTCTGGGAGAAAGATTTGGAGAGATTGCTTTGCCTAAGTATGAAATCATCAATTTCAAAGAAGCACAAGAAACCAAAAATTCTGTAGGGCATTTTTCTCAGTTTTTAATTGATAAAATCTCTGAAAACCTCGCCAATAAAAAGCAAACCATCATTTTACACAACAGAAGAGGTTATGCCAATGTGGTAGAATGCGAAAGTTGTGGCAATGTAACTTATTGCAGCAATTGCGATGTGGTGATGACGTATCACAAAGCAACCAACGAAATGAAATGCCATTATTGTGGTCATAAGGCTCAAAAGCCAAAAAATTGTCCGAAATGCCATAGTGAAAACCTCAATACAAGAGGAATTGGGATTGAGCAAATTGAGGAAGAAACACAGAAAATTTTCAACGAAGCAAATGTGGAAAGAATGGATGTGGATACCATGCGAAAGAAATTTGCCTACGAAAAACTTTATGAAAAAATAGAATCTGGTGAAGCCGAAATTATTGTTGGTACACAGATGATTTCCAAAGGTTTAGATTTTAATAATATTGAATTGGTGGCCATTCCGAAAGCAGATTCTTTATTGTACATTCAGGATTTCCGAGCAGAAGAAAGAGCTTATCAACTCATTACGCAGGTTTCGGGCAGAGCAGGTAGAATTTCGGGGAAAGGTAAAGTTTATCTTCAATCTTACAATCCTCAACATTCTTTTTTTCAGTTAATTGCCGAAGAAGATTCAGATAAAATTTACAGCCATTTTTTACGAGAAAGAGAGCAGTTTCTGTATCCACCTTTTGTAAAACTGATTTTAATTGAATTAAAACACAGAAAAGAAGAAAAAGTGAACAGAGCGTCTCAGTTTTTGAGTTCTGTTCTCCAAAAATACTTGCCTTTACAATGCATTCTTGGGCCAGAAAAAGCACCAATTGGTAAGATTAATTTACTGTATCAGTATCAAATTTTACTCAAACTTCCGAGAGGTAAAAAATATGCTGAATACAAAAAAATGATTCTTAAATCTCTGGATGAATTTAATGAAATTACAGCCTATAAAAGTATTAAATTAGAAATTTTTGTTGATATTTAACAAAATTTAACTTTTCTTGGGATGGTTTTGGCTAGTAGTATTTTAGCTCAGAAACGATTAATTAATAAATTTGCCTGCTAGTTATTGTAAACTAGTGCAATAAAAAATCAAAATAATGAATATATTGAAAAGAATTTTTGTAACCTCAGCAATCGTTTTGCAGACTTTTGTCATGGCGCAAACTTCAATTCCTAATGATATAAATACCGATAAGCAAGAAGCTACTTTTGCAAAACCAGTGCTTTCTCCCAAAGAACAATTGGAAATAAATATTGAAAAACTTAAGAAAGATCCTATTTTAAGAGCTGGCAATTGGGGATTTGTGGTATATGATACTCAAAAAAAACAAAAAATTATCGGTTACAATGAAGAAACACCTTTAATCCCCGCATCAACCACAAAATTGCTTTCCACAGATGCTTCTATGGCGCTTCTTGGAGGTAGATTCAGATGGATAACACAACTAGAATATTCTGGTACAGTAGATGAGTCTGGTGTTCTGAATGGTGATCTTTTTGTAATTGGCAGTGGCGATCCTTCTATGGGCACAGGTAAAGCGGGAGCATGGTCTAATTCTAAAATCATTGCAGATTATATTTCTAAAATTTCTGAAGCAGGCATTAAAAAAATCAATGGAAATATTATTGTTCAAACAGCTGTTTTTCAGGATGTAAGATTAGAACTTCCAGAAAAAATTGTCTGGATAGAACACAACAACTATTATTTACCCGTCGGGAATACCACAAACATAGACCCTAAAAACGAAAAAATTGCAGTAAAGGCAAAATCTGTTTTTGATAATTCTAAAAGATATTTCTACGTTTCTCCATACATGAACAGAATGGCTTTTACCGATAAGTTTGAAGCCAATAACTTAATTACGACCATTCCTTCTGCTCCTGCACTATTGGCAAACAATTTAAGAGCAAGTTTAATTAAAAGTAAAATACCAATTACAGGAAAAGTAGTTACCAGAATTACTGATCCCAATCCAGAAACCAGAGAATTTTTAGCCAAATATTCTTCTCCAACAATGGTTGATATTATTTATTACACCAATCAAAAAAGTGATAATGCTTTGGCCGAAGCTTTACTGAAAACAGTGGGCTTTTACAAAACTGGTAATGTTTCACTAGAATCGGGCAGAGAAACCATCGTAAGACATTTACAAGAAAAAAAATATGATTTTGATGGCTTAGTATTAGCTGACGGAAGCGGCCTCTCCAGAGGTAATAAAGTAAAACCAATTTCTCAGGTTAAATTTTTGGCCGATGTAATGAAGGAGAAATATTATGATGACTTCCTAAAATCTTTGCCCATTGCAGGCGAAACTGGTACGCTGAGAAGAATGTTTAAAACGAGTAACAATTACGGGCAGATTTTTGCAAAAACAGGAACTCTGAACGGCGTAAAATGTTTAGCGGGTTATATAAAAACCAAAAGCGGTAAAACACTTACTTTTTCTTTATTAATTAATGGTTATATAGGCTCTGTAGATCAGATAAAAGCCAGAATGGAACAACTTCTAGAACCCGTCGTAGATTTGTAAATCTAATTTTAAAAAATATAAAGTCTTCAATTTTGAAGGCTTTTTTTTATTAAATTTGTAAAAATCTAAAATTCAAAAAAATGATTTCAGAAAAATACTTAAAGTACTTACAAAACGAACTTACCAACATAGAAAACGACGGATTGTACAAACGCGAAAGAATTATCACTTCGCAACAATCTGCAGAAATTATCGCCAACGGAAAATCTTTACTGAATTTCTGCGCCAATAATTATCTAGGACTTTCTAACCATCCTGAAGTGATGAAAGCTTCACAAGATATGATTGAAAGTCACGGTTACGGAATGTCTTCTGTTCGTTTTATCTGTGGAACTCAGGACATCCACAAAGAATTAGAAGCCAAAATTTCAGAATTTTTAGGAACCGAAGATACCATTTTATACGCTGCAGCTTTCGATGCAAATGGTGGCGTTTTCGAACCTTTATTTACTGAAGAAGATGCGATTATTTCAGACGAACTCAATCATGCATCAATTATTGATGGGGTAAGATTGTGTAAAGCAGCAAGATACAGATACAAAAACAATAATATGGAGGATTTAGAAGCGCAATTAATAGAAGCTTCTAAACAAAATCACCGTTTCAAAATCATCGTAACAGACGGCGTTTTCTCAATGGACGGAATTGTAGCCGACTTAAAAGGCGTTTGCGATTTAGCTGAAAAATACGATGCTTTGGTAATGGTTGATGATTCTCACGCAACAGGTTTTATCGGTAAAACAGGCCGTGGAACGCATGAAGCCAATGAAGTAATGGGAAGGGTTGACATCATCACTTCTACCTTAGGTAAAGCTTTGGGTGGCGCTTTGGGTGGTTTTACTTCTGGTAAAAAAGAAATTATTGATTTGTTGAGACAACGTTCTCGTCCTTATTTATTCTCCAATTCTTTAGCTCCAGGAATTGTGGGCGCGGCGCTGAAAGTTCTCGATATGCTTTCTAAAGACACTTCATTACGTGATAAAGTCATGGAAAATGCAGCATATTTCCGTACGGAAATGAAGGCCAAAGGTTTTGATATTCCTGATGGCGATGCGGCGATTGTTCCTGTAATGTTATACGATGCAAAATTAGCCCAAACTTTTGCAGAAAAAATGATGGAAAACGGCGTTTACGTCATTGGTTTCTTCTATCCTGTCGTTCCGAAAGGTAAAGCGAGAATCAGAGTTCAGCTTTCTGCGGGACACACTCGTGAACACTTAGATAAAGCTATTGCAGCTTTCGAAAAGGTAGGAAAAGAATTAGGCGTTATTTCTTAAAATTAGATAATTAAATATTTATAATTAAAGCGGACGAAAGTTCGCTTTTTTATGTTTTAATATATGTTTTCTTAAAGAATTTTATTTATTGGTATTTAATTTTTAAATTTTTGGTGTTATTTTAAAGAAAAATATTAATTTTATTAAAAATTATTAGCCATGAAGATTCATTATTTTATTTTTCTTGTTTTCTTGACTTCTTGCATGTCTCAAAATGACAAAATTAATCAATATACAAAAGATGAAAATGGTGTAAAGCAAAGAAACGGTGCTTGGGAAGAAAAATATTCTTCAGATATTGGGGAATTAAAAGGAATAGGAAAATACAAAAATGGTCAAAAAACAGGACTTTGGGTAACTAAATTTCAAAATCAGATATATCAAAAAGAGAGATTCAGAAAAAACACTTCTAAAGTAAAAATTTATCACAAAAATGGAGTCTTAAGAGAAAAGGGAAAAACCAGAACCAACGAAAACGACAGCCAAATCCATTGGTTTTATGATGGTCCTTGGAAAATTTATGATGAAAATGGCAAGCATATTTACACTAAAATTTATAAGAATGGTTCACCAATAGATAGTATTAATGCTCAATAAATTCACTTATTTTAATAGAATTATTTGATAAAAAATGCTCTTTAAGTAATTTTCATTCAAATACTACCTAAAAAAAGGCGGAAAATAATTCCGCCTTTGTCTTTTTTTGATGATTAAGGAATTAATTTCCTTTTTTTCTTCTTTCTAATTCTTTTTTAAGCAAACCTAATTCTCTACCCGTTTGTCCAGCTACAGAAGTATTTTCTTGCGCTCTTCTGGTAAGATAAGGTACTACGTCTTTTACAGGTCCGTATGGTAAATATTTACAAGCATTGTACTTGTTTTCTCCTAAATAATAGGTAATATTATCGCTCATCCCGTAAAGTTGACCAAAATGTAATCTTTCATCATCATGAGACAAGCCTAAAGATTTCATTTTATCTAAAGCCAATTCTGTAGATCTCTCATTATGCGTTCCGAAAAAGGCAGAAATTTTGTTAAGATGATTCATTACAAAGTCTATTGCTGCATTATAATTATCATCTGTAGCTTGTTTTGTTGGTTGTATAGGGTCTGGATAATTCATTTGCTGAGCTCTTTCTCTTTCTTTTTCCATATAAGCTCCGCGTACAAATTTATATCCTAAGAAATAATTTTTGGTTTGAGCGCGTTCTAAATCTGCTTCCAAATATTCTATTCTACCTGTTCTGTACATTTGTATTGTATTCCAGATAATGGCTTTTTCTTTGTTGTATTTCTCCATCATTTCATTCACCAAATCATCTACAGCACCTTGCATCCAAGTTTCTTCCGCATCAACCATTAAAATAACATTTTTTTCGAACGCTAGTTGGCAAACTTCTTCATAACGTGTTCTCACTCTTTGCCATTCTTCTTTCTCAGAATTGGTAAGCTCTTTTCCTGCAGTAACTTGGGCATATAAATCTAATCTCCCGAAACCTGTTGGTTTAAAAACCACAAAAGGAATTGCAGGGTTGCCGATTGCAAACTGAATATTTTCTTTAATCTCTTTGCACGTAATATCAAAAGCAGCTTCTTCTTCTTTGCCTTCAATAGCATAATCAAAAATACTACCAATATGGTGAGTGTACATTTTCTGCACAACTTCCATACTTTTTTCTCGTGTTTCTCCACCGCAAAATTGCTCGAAAAGCGTATTTTTCACGATGTTTTCAACAAAAGGAAAATTATTTTTAATTGTAAAATTAAGTGCCCCAATCCCTAAATTGGTTAGTCCTGGATATTGTATGGCTGTAAACATCCACTTTGCTTTTTCTAGCTGTGCTGTGCTTCTGTCTGCAAAAGCTATTTTAGTATCATTAAAAATTGACATAAGTTTTTTTTGGTGCCCAAATTTACTAATTGTACGCCACACAGAAAAGAGATACTTTCAATATTATTTCATGACAAAACACCACTATGATTTCATCAAAATCAGAAACATCAAACTAAGAAAAACAACATTAAAAGATAAAAAATTTAACCTAAGTTAATTTTATAAATAATTTTTATTAATTTCGCCCAATTAAAAAATAAAAACTTCATGAAAATAAGAAAAATAAGTATTGGTGTATTGTTTTTTAGTATTATATTCTCTTACGGACAAGACACTATAAATAAAGAAAAGAAAATAGAAGACGTTGTACTTATTGGCTCTAGAAATAAAAAAAGAACAGTGGTAAACTCTGCTGTTCCTGTAGATGTTATAGAAGTAAAGCAGTTAAGCCAAAGTACAGGGCAAGTAGAAATCAATCAGTTACTACAATTTTCCGCACCTTCTTTTAACTCTAATAAACAATCTGGTTCTGATGGCTCTGATGCAGTAGATCCTGCATCTCTTAGAGGTTTAGGTCCAGACCAAACCTTACTACTCGTTAATGGCAAAAGATACCATCAATCTTCTCTCGTTAACCTTTTCGGAACCAGAGGAAGAGGAAATACAGGTTCTGACTTAAATACGATTCCCGTAGCAGCCATTAAACGAATTGAAGTTTTAAGAGATGGCGCTTCTGCACAATACGGCTCAGATGCAATTGCTGGTGTAATTAATGTAGTACTTAATGACCGTAATAAAGGTACAGAAGTAAATGCTTTTTATGGACTGAACGTTTTCAAAAGTCCAGGAAATCATGATGTAGTTTCTGACCGAAAAT
>JAYRDY010000086.1:0-290 GCA_041909215.1 Cloacibacterium sp.
GATTTTGGAGTATTTAATATTTTAATAGTTCTTTTATCACAATCTATCTTACATACTTTTTTCTTTAAAAATTCTCTCGCCAATAATAAATATAGATTTCAAAATCTATATTTATACAGTTTATTTTTATTTCCTCTAATAATGTCATTTTTTCAGGATCAATTTATTAGTTTGTTGCCAACTTGGTTATATGCATTTGTGTTAATTAGTATTTCAAAAAAATTTATTTATTATAAGAACTAATGATAAATTACAAAAATAGAATTTTAGTTATAATAATAACTTACAAT
>JAYRDY010000086.1:300-8998 GCA_041909215.1 Cloacibacterium sp.
AATCTAAAAAAGTTTGAAGGTACAGATGTTTTAATTATTGATAATAATTCTAGAAATATTAGTGAAATTACTGATTTAGTTAGTAATTCCAAATATTATAATTTGATTGAAAATAATGCCAATGTAGGAATTGCAGAAGCTTTGAACCAAGGGCTGTCATATGCCCAAGATAATGCATATAAATATATTTTAACTATGGATCAGGATTCTAGTTTTAGAAATGATTTTTTAAAATTAAAACAAGGCTTTTCTTTATTAGAAAATGTAGCCATAGTTAGTCCAAGTATTATTGACTACAATAGCAATAATAAAGATTTTGCTAAAGAAAAGTTTGAAGAAGTTTTTATGGCAATCACTTCAGGATGTCTGTGTGATGTAAAATCATTACTAGATGTTGGAGGGTTTAATTCTTCTTTGTTTATTGATTATGTAGATTTTGAAATTTGTTTAAAGCTTCAGCAAAAAAAATATAAGATATTAAAATCTAGGGATGTTGTTTTGAATCATTCTTTGGGTTTTAGTAAAGTGTATAAAATTTGGGGGATTAAGTTTATTTCAACAAATCACAATGTATCAAGAAGGTATTACAACGCTAGGAATAGAATGTATTTAGCTAAGAAATATTTTTTTATATTTCCAAAATTTGTTATACATAATCAGCTTTCATTCTTAAAAACCATTTTAATTATTTTTTTATTTGAGAATGAAAAAAATAAAAAAATTAGATCAATTTTTAAAGGAATAAAGGATGGGATTAAAATGAAATAATTATGAAAATTTTATATTTTACTAAGTATACTAATTTGGGAGCCAGCAGTAGATTACGTAGTTTTCAATTTTTTCCACTACTTGAGGCTAGCGGATTCAGGGTAGAGGTTTCACCTTTGTTTAATGACAATTATTTAAAAGCTCTTTATAATAAAAAGAAAATAAAAAATTTAATTATAATTTTTTGCTACATAAGACGGTTTTTTCACCTTCTTAAAGTAAAGAACTATGATTTAATAGTAATAGAAAAAGAACTTTTTCCTTATTTTCCAGCGTTTGTTGAAATAATTTTTAATAGATTAAATATAAAATATATAGTAGATTATGATGATGCTATTTTTCATAAATATGATTTAAGTACTAATCCATACTTAAAAATACTAAGTGATAAAATTGATAAAGTTATGGCTAACAGTAGATATGTTTTTGCAGGTAATTCCTACTTAGCAGAAAGAGCAAAAAAAGCAGGCTCAAAAAATATTGCTATTTTACCCACCGTCATTAATATTAATAAGTATAAAATAATTGACAATAAAGATAAATCTAAATTTATTTTAGGATGGATAGGTTCTCCCTCTACATACATTTATATTAAAGAATTATTTCCAGTTTTTTATGAATTAAAAAAGAAGTATTCTCATTTTTATGTAAATATCATTGGAGCTAAGCAGGAGCCTTTAAAAAAAGATGAATTTATAAACTTCATTCCTTGGTCCGAAAATGAAGAGGTGTTAGAGATTAATAAGTTTGATATAGGCATTATGCCACTACATAATACACCTTGGGAATTAGGGAAGTGTTCTTATAAGTTAATTCAATATATGGGCTGTTATAAACCAATTATTGGATCTTCGGTTGGGATGAATAAAGAAGTAATTAAAAATGATTTTAATGGTTTTCTCGTAGGAGAGAATGATTGGTTTAGTCAAATAGAATTCTGTATAAATAATCAAGAGAATATTGAAAAAATGGGTATTAATGGCAGGCATTTAATTGAAAATAAATACAATGTTAATGTGAATGTAAACGAAATAATTAAAATTTTCAATAAAATTAGAATAGAATGAAAATAGCACTAGTAGAAAATTTTGGGTCAGATTTTTATGGAGCAAGATTGCGTTATGCTCTTTTCTTACAAAAACTAGGACATGAAGTAATTGCAATTGTCCCAAATGACGGCTACACAGAAAAAATTAGAAATGCAGGCATCAATACTATAGCAATAGACATTGATATCAGAGAAAGAAGCCTAAGTGCTATGCTGAAGTTTGGACAAAAATTAGGGAAAATTTTCAGAAAAGAGAAGTTTGATGTGATTCACTTGTACAGAATGCAACCCAATATTATAGGAACGTCATTCGCATTTTTTAATTCGCCAAAATCTAAAATTATCAATCACATAACAGGTCTTGGTGTGGCATTTACTAAAACTTCTTACAAATATAAATTGGTACAGAAGATAATAAAATTTGCTTACAAATTTAATTCCCGTGTTTTTAACGCTCAATTAATTTTTCAAAATATAGAAGATAAATTAGAACTAGGAAATGACGAAAAATTTCTAGTAATCAAAGGGAGTGCTGTAGACGAAGATCGCTTTAAACCCATTGATATAATAAATACTCAAACGAAAAACGAACTGATGGAGAAATATCATTTTTCGGGTACATTTACTCTTATTTTTGTTTCTCGTTTACTTAAACAAAAAGGATTAGATGATTTGGTAAATGCGGTGAATGATATCAATAAAGGAGCAGACAAAAAGATAAATTTAATGATTGTAGGATGGATAGACCCTAGCAATCCAGACTCCTTCTCCGAAGAAGAAATAACAGCTTATAGCAAATTACCTAATGTAGCATATCTAGGCAAAAGAAATGATATAGATCAACTGATTGCGATGGCTGATGCTGCTGTATTGCCCACCTTTTATAGAGAAGGAACTCCTCGCTTTTTATTAGAAGCCATGGCGATGGCAAAACCCATTTTAACTACAGATATGCCTGGGTGTAATCACTTGGTAAAGAATAAACAGAATGGAGTTTTGGTAGAGCCTCGGAATAAAGAGGCTATTGCAGAAGGACTTCGTTTTTTATTAAAGGCAGATGCTAAACAACTTGGAGTAAATAGTGAAAAGATTTATAAAACTGAGTTTTCAGAACATGTGGTATATAACAATTTATTGAGCTCTTATAAAAAAAACTAAAAAATGAAAGCCATCATTACAGGAGCCTCTGGCTTTGTAGGTCAAAACTTATCTCGGTATCTCAAGCAGAAAAATATTTTTGTAGAAGAACTGTCCCTCAGAAATAAAGAATGGTCTACACAATTAAATCAAAAAGCAAATGCATTAATACACTTAGCAGGTAAAGCCCATGATGTAGAAAAAACAGCAGAAGAAAAAGAGTATTTTGAAATTAACAGAGATTTAACCATTGAGCTGTTTCAAGAGTTTCTAAAATCAGAAATTCAAGATTTTTTCTTTTTTAGTTCTGTAAAAGCAGTTGTAGACCATACAGAAAGTATAGTGCACGAAGAGATGATTCCCAATCCTCAAACACCCTACGGAAAATCAAAATTGGAAGCAGAGCTATATTTATTGGCCCAAAATTTACCGCTTAACAAAAGATTATTTATAATTCGTCCTTGTATGATTCATGGCCCTGGTAATAAAGGAAATTTAAACATACTCTTTAGTGTCTTAGAAAAAGGAATACCTTGGCCTTTAACCAAATTTGTTAATCATCGTTCGTTTCTAAGTATAGATAACCTATCATTTATGATGTACGAAATGTTAAATAATAAAAACCTAAAATCTGGGATTTATAATTTTGCAGATGATGAATCTTTATCTACCAACGAACTCGTAGTCATCATTAATAAGGTATTGGGCAAGAAAACTAAATTCTTACATCTGCCTAAATTTATAGTATACGCCATTGCAAAACTGGGGGATGTAGTGAATCTTCCTTTAAACTCAGAAAGAATGAAAAAACTCACTGAAAACTATGTGGTCTCTAACCAAAAAATTAAAAATGCTTTAGGCATAAACAGACTTCCAGTCTCTCCGCACCAAGGAATTACAGACACTATTAAAAGTTTCAAGAAAATAAAAGACAATCTTACATAGAAAAAGAAGAATGAAAAAAATAAAATACTAGAAGACGAAACGGTTTATACCTTTTGATTACTTAAAAAACAAATTTGAAAATTCTCTATAATTATGTAGATTTGCATTTGGTCTAATAAATCCACAGTTCAGTATTCTGCTGCTTTTATCTATAAAAATCTTACTCTAGCTTTAGAGTAAAAAATTATGACGGAGAATAGAAATCAATGAACTGTTTATTTATTTGATGAAAAACACAATAATATCAGATTTTAAAAGTTACTTTACTTAAAATTGATAAAAACTATTTTAATAATGATTAATAACAATGTAAATGAAAAATAAATTTTTAATTCTCTTACCTTTACTATGGCTGTTTTTTACTGCTTGTACAAGTAAGAAAAGCATAGATTATATGCAAAATATAGAAGACGTAGCGTTAGATGCTTCTGCAAAAAATGCAAAATCTACCATCCAGCCTAATGACCAATTAGTCATTCTGGTGACAGCCAAAGACATGGATGTGGTAAGACCATTCAATCAAAACTTTTCTTCAGGTCAAATTTTACAATTTTCATTACCAAGCAGCAATACACCCACACAAAACCAAACTTCTACTCAAGGGCCTACTTATGTAGTAGATGCTCAAGGAAATATAGAGTTCCCAGTATTGGGCAAAATCAATACAGAAAACAAAACAACAGAAGAATTAAAAGAGATCCTAAAAAAAGAACTTGCGACTTATGTCGTTAATCCGCAAGTTTCGGTGAAGAACACTAACTATAAAGTGACGGTTTTAGGTGAAGTAAACAAACCCGGTACATACTATATCCCAGATGCGCAAACTACACTTTTAGGAGCAATTGGATTAGCAGGGGATCTTACCATTTACGGGAAAAGAAATGATATTTTAGTGCTGAGAAATATTGATGGAGTAATTACCAAAGAAAGAATAGACCTTTCCAAAGCAGATTTTATAAACTCTCCTTATTTTTATCTCAAACAAAATGACGTAATTGTAGTTTCTCCTAATGATACCAAACAAAAAGTCTCAAGATTAGACCCAAATGCAGGAATCTATATCTCTGTAGCGTCTATTGTAGTAACGATCTTAGCACTAATTTTTAAAAATTAGAAAAAATGAACAATAATAATATTCAGCCAGAAGAAATTCAAATCAAAGAATTAATAAGACCATACATGAAACGATGGAAATGGTTTGTGTTAAGTGGTTTTTTTGCTTTAGTAGTAAGCTATTTTTTTCTAAAAACTCAGAATCCTGTATATGAAACAGTGTCTACTGTTTTAATTAAAGATGCTAAAAACTCATTTGGTGGTCAAGACTTCGAAATGTTAAGAGATTTATCGGGCTTAGGAAAAATGAACTCTGATGGCGTAGATAATGAATTAGAAGTCTTCAGATCAAAAAAACTGATGACCAAGGTCATTAAAGATTTAGGTTTAGAAACAGATATCTATATTCCTAACTTTTTTAAAGATACTGAGGTATATGGTAAATCATCACCCATTATTGTAAAAGTGGTAAACGAAAAAGAAACCATTAAACCTATTAGTCCTATTCATTTAACTATGAAAGGAGAAGATTTGGTGTTGTATTCAGAAAATATAGGAAATGTAAAATCTAGATACAATAAACTAATTTCTTTGCCTAATGCAAACATCATCATTTTTAAAAACAAAAACTATATACCAGATCCTAAACTCCCCATCAAAGAACTTCTGTTGAGCGTTTCTTCTTTGGATGCAAAAACAAAAAGCTATCAATTAAAATTAAATGCAGATTTAGTAAATAAAGACGTTACGGTTATCAAACTTTCCATGAAATATCCAAATGTGGATAAGGCAAAAGATATTATTAATAATCTTGTTGAAGTATATAATGCAGAAGCCATAAATGACAAAAACGAAGAGTCTAAGAAAACTGCAGAGTTTATCGAAGAACGTATCGCAAATGTCGGAAGAGATTTAGGAAATGTAGAATCCCAAAAAGAACAATTTAAAAAAGAAAATCAAATTACAGATCTAGCAGTAGAAGGAGAAATTGGTCTTAAAACTTCTGCCGAAGCCAGAGCAAAACAATTAGAGCTATTTTCTCAGTTAGAATTAACAAACAGTCTTATCTCTTATGTTAGTAAACAAGGGAACTATCAAGTAATTCCCAATAATATCGGATTGAATAACCCAGGTGCAGTAGCCAATATTACTGCTTATAACCAATTAATTTTAGAAAGAAATAGACTGCTGGAAAATGCTACCCCTCAAAACCCTTTGGTAATAGAAGTAACCAGCCAGATTAATAATCTAAGACCCACGATTATACAAAATCTCCAGAAAAGTAGAGAAGGCTTACAATTAGCAGTGAGCAATTACGAATATGAACAAAACTTAGTCTCAGGAAAAATCGCTAAAATACCTTCTCAAGAAAAAATGTTCAGAAGTATAGAACGCGAACAGCAGATTAAAGAAGCACTATATCTATTATTACTTCAAAAAAGAGAAGAAACACAAATCTCACTGGCGGTTACTGCTCCAAAAGCCAGAATTATAGACAAAGCTTTCAAAGATAAACAAGTGGCTCCAAAAGCAATGATTGTTATTCTTGCCGGGCTATTAATGGGATTACTCATACCGTTTGCCCTAATTTATTTATTTGAATTATTTGATAATAAAATTAAATCAAAACACGATATAGAGAAAATTTCAAACACTATTCCTATTATCGGCGAAGTTCCGCAGCTAGAAAAAGGAGATAATGAGTTAGTGAAAATGAATGACATGTCTCCTCTGGCAGAATCACTCAGAATCTTAATTACCAATATGAATTTTATGGTAGGAAAGAAGAAAGGAAAAGTGGTTTTTGTAACTTCCAGTGTAAAAGGAGAAGGAAAAACCTTCGTTTCAGTAAATCTTGGGTTAACCATTGCTAGTCCTAATAAAAAAACTATTATTATTGGTGCTGATATCAGAAACCCGCAGCTACAAAGATATAATGAAGAAAGAAAAGGATTAAAAGGATTAACAGAATTTCTGTATGAAGACAGTCTAGACTATAAAACATTAGTGCATAAAAGCATTTATAATCAGTACTTAGACGTAATGTATTCAGGAAGTATCCCTCCTAATCCTACCGATTTACTATCTAACGGGAAATTTGAAAATCTAATCCAAGAATTGTCTCAACATTATGATTACATCATTCTAGATACCGCTCCATTAATGCTAGTGACAGACTCGTTCCTAATTGCCGAAACAGCTGATATTACTCTTTATGTGGTGAGATCTAGATACACCGAAAAATCATTAATTGATTTCGCTAAGAAAAATCATGAATCCAAGAAAATAAAAAATGTAGGCTTGGTATTAAATGATGTAGACAAAGATTATTTCGGCTATGGCAATAAATATGGTTATGGCTATGGAGTGAAAGAAAAATCGTTTTGGTATAATTTTAAAACAAAATTCGGTATTTAAAAACGAGTAATACAATTCTTGATAACTAAGATAATATAGTAAAGAAGAGGCTAAAAAAATCCGTTGAATTACCTTTTTTATAAAATAATAATATTAAAAAAGTAAAAAATAGAGTCTCTTCTTTACTCTTATAAACAACTATAAGAGTCTCTTAAACTTTATCTTAAATTTTAATATCTAGAAAGTAAATCTGAAATAAAAAAAATTAAAGAAGATAAATTCTAAAAATTAATTCCTTTTTAATATAATGTAAGGTAAAATAAAAGATGATTATTAAAGCGTTCGGTTCCTTATTATGGCATCAATAAAGAAAAATTTTGCCTATAACATTCTACTTGCAGTATCTCAAGTTTTTTTTCCATTAGTTACATTTCCCTATGTTACTAGAGTATTAGGACCTGAGAGCTTGGGAATCGTAAGTTTTGTAGATTCTTTTGCAGGATATTTCATTTTAATTGCGGCACTAGGAATTCCTGTATATGGAGTGAGAGAAATCGCAAAGCATAAACAAAAAGAAGACCAAAGCAGAATTTTTTCTGAAATATTTTCTATACATGCTATTCTTACCGTTTTTGTTCTGGTCATTTATTTCATTTCTGTTTTGTTTTATCCTAATTTTATATCTACTTACCAATTATTTCTTTGGGGAGGAATCATGATTTTTGCCTGCATTTTTATTGGAGAATGGTATTTCCAAGGAGTAGGAGAATTTAAGTTTATTGCAATAAGGACCATGCTCATTAGATTGGTATCACTTATTTTCTTGTTTTTGTTTGTAAAAACACCTGAAGACCTATTAAATTATTTTTTAATTATTGTTTTTGCTGTTTTGATTAATGCATTAATCAATTTTTATCTTATTAGAAAAAGACTTACTGTATATTTTTGCTTAGATATCAATAGATTAAAAAAGCATTTACGCCCCATGTTTTATATTTTCTTTTCTAGAGCTTCAGTTACTTTATTCTTATTTTTAGATACCATTATTTTAGGATTTTTGGCCTCAGAAAAATCTGTAGGAATCTTTAGCACTGCCCTTAAAGTTACTAAAATTCCAATTCTTATTGTAAGCGCTCTAGGAGTAGTTCTCATACCAAAACTTACAGAATCATTTCATGAAGGGAATATAAATCACGCAAAGAATTTATTAGAAAAATCAGTAAACTTTGTGGTTTCAGTTTCTATTCCTATTCTTTTGTTCTTCATTACCATGTCTTCTCAAATTATTTTCCTCTTTGCAGGACCACATTATAAAGACGCAGCAGTCCTTATCCAAATTCTTTCTCCAATCATTCTTATTATAGGTCTGTCTAACATTTTTTCTATGCA
>JAYRDY010000087.1:0-8983 GCA_041909215.1 Cloacibacterium sp.
TCTGGTTGATAGCACCATAAGAAATAACAATCCCCATGATGAGCCTCGTTACCATTTGCAAATCGTCCACAAACTGTACTTGGGAAGGCAATACTGTAATAATGGAATAAGGCGCTGTATTGATTTCATTGATAATGTCTGTCTGGTTTTGATTGATTTTATTAACTTCTCTACTCATTGCTATTCCCGTAGGAATTGCCTGAATAGCAAATGACACAATCCTCAATCTGTCTTGAACTTTGGTTACCTTATCTTTAAAGTTGTCCCATTGAGTTCTATTGGTGGTTTCTATGGTAGCATTGGCTGTTTGCTTTTGCCTCATTTCTTTTTGTCGATTGTGTTCTTTCATCGTGGCATTAATTTCGATGTTCATCATGGGAAATGATACATTTTCTTTTTGCCAAGCTGGCGTAGAACCACCACTGGAAGAAGTAATGACAAGATAGATTGTAGGAATTAACAGGATTTGGAAAATCTTTTTCATCATATGATTCTTAAAAATTTCGCTTATACTTATTCATTATATTTTCTACAATGCCTTTATCGGTATTGATGTAGCCAGCAAATGGATTAATGGAGTTCCAGAATCCTAATCGGTTGGCTTTTTCCAATCGTAACTTGATTGCCAGTAACCACAGTTTTAAATTTTTTACATTCTCGGAAATGTTGTGTAGGATTTTGTAACGGTCTCCTGCGGTCGCCAAATTGAGTTCGCCTGATGCCAAAATATCAGAAACATCGGTAACAATTTTTAGACTTTGCTCGTATGTTTTCTGCGAAGCCTTCACACCGAAAATTGCATATTGAGGATGTTGTGATGCTAATTGTACCACTTGAGAGGAATAGGTATAACATTTATTCAATTCAGAATAAATTTCTTTTACCTGAATTCCGTTTTGTAAGGTTCCTGAAACTTCTTTTAATCCTTTCAATATTTTATTTTGAATTTCATTGGCTACTACCATTTGAGTTCCTACCCATGCTTGTGCATCTTTCAATTTGGAGGTTTCGTCAATGACTTCATTCTGTTTGGCTTTTAAATTTTCTGAATATAGAATCATAGCAGCCGTTACAGTCGGGTCGATGTAAGTGTTTTGAGCGAAGCCCCCTATCCCCCAAAGGGGGAAAAGAAGCAGGAAAATTCTTACTCTTAAATCTTGCGATAGGAAAAGTCCCCTTTGGGGATTTAGGGGTTTATACTTTTTCATATAGCTCTTGTTTTTGGTTGATTAATTCTGAAAAACTGATGTTTTGGTTTTCTAATTCTTGTAAAATAATTTTGAACACATTTTTTCCTTTGTGTTTTTTCTTCATCCTTTTGTAAAAAGAATTTATTTTATCGTCTAGGGGGTTTTGGTACAGATTGACTAGAGACACCATATTTTCAAGGCTATCTCCAAAGATTTTTAAATCATCAACGATTTTGCGTAAGGCTTCATCGTAGTTACCATACTTCTGTACATAATATTCGACAGCGGACTTCTCGGGTTTTTCAGTTGTATAGGTTAAATATTGCTCCAATGAAACTTCATTTCCATAGACTTCTCCTTTAGAACCTCTTTTCAAGTAAAATTCTTTAAAACGACTTCTGCCGAATTTGTTGTTCAAATTATTGATGGTGAAAATCTTATTCTGTTCCACCTTATTTAAAGAGAGTAAAGCCGCTATGCGGTCAAAATTGTCCTTGAATTTGGTTTGATCTAACAATATGAAAGTATCAGAATTGTTGATGATGGAATCATTTACCACTGCATTGCCAATAATATCATCGAGTTCCTGCGTTACCACGACTGCCTCTCCCCAAAATTTTCTAACCGTTTTGTAGAGATAGAGAATATAACCTCCCATTAATTTACTGGCAATGGCTTTCCATGCTTCTTCAATGATGAGTGCTTTTCTTCGGTCTTTTCTCAATCTCATTTTCTGAATGAAGGTGTCCATAATAATGAGCGTTACAATTGGAAAAAGCTTCGGATTATCTTTTACATTATCAATTTCAAAAACAATAAATGGTTCATCAAAAAGACTCTCGTCTGCTTTATTATTTAAGGTGGTTCCATATCTTCCGCCTTTGTAAAAGTCCTTCAGAACAAATAAAAAAGTACGCAGGTTGAATTCTTTTTCGTTGATTTTGTGCTTTTTATTGTTTAAGTAAACCGGTAGGAACCGGTCGCAATACTCATAGAATCCATTGAAAGAAAGTTCTTTGGTGATTAACTTTTCTTCAAGTTCCTTAATTTTTTTAACAATGGCTTTTCTGAACGATTCATTCCATTCTTCTGTCGTTTTCGGTTGCCTGATGATTTCATTAGATTTGATGAGAATCAGTTGTGTATCGTTATAAATTTTTCGCTTTTCTTCATCATTTAAAGTTTCATACGCTTCATAGACTTTATAAAATTTTTCGCTGTCATAGTCAGGATTGTTCAGGTTTTTATCAGGATGATACTCAATAGCCAATTTTCTGAAGGCTTCTTTAATCTCATCAGATTTGGCATCGAATGCAATTCCTAAAATATCATAATAGGTGCGTTGTTCTTTAGTTTCATTCTCATATTCTGTAAATAGATCTTCTTCGTGAATATTGTATTTATTCAGATAGAGAATCAATTCTTCCGAACTTTTATGTTCATACCACTCGGTTCCCGAATTGAAATACTGGTGATAATAAGACATCAACACATTGTCCAATATGGATTTTTGTGCGGATGACATCATCGCATCGGGCCCTTGCCAAATCAAGAAAATTAAATTGGTCAAAAACTCAATTTTCTCAATATTGAACTCTTCTTTATTCATCAGAAAAGGATTCATGGTAATGGGTTTTTCTTCGGTATATTGAATATATCTTCCTCCTTTGTATTTGCACGTTCCTGAATAAGAATCTCCAGTGTCCACAATAACCACATCATAATTGTATGTCAGATATTGTTCAATAATATTATTCATCAAAAATGATTTCCCCGAACCTGAAGGTCCCAAAACGAATTTATTCCTATTGTTAATTCTTCCTGTTTTCATTGGTAAATCTGAAGGATCAACTTTTAGCGGAACTCCTTGTCTGTCCGTAAATCTCAAATAGAAGTTAGACTCTTCATTCACGGGGTAGCTTTCTTTAAAAAAAAAACACAAGGCCGCTTCGCTTGTCGTCATAAATAAATCATACTCCCTTAATTCCGTAGCATTTCCTGGAATGGCTGCTCGAAAGAGTTCTAACTGGTTGTAAGCATTTTTGGAAACAATAATTCCTTTAGTAAAGAGCTTGTTTTCAATTAGCGACTGTGTCGCTTCCATTTCTTCCAGCGTATTCGTTGAAAATAAAATCGAAAAATGGGCATTCACAACGAGTTGTCCATCAATAGCGATATTGTGAAGCAGGGTTTGAATTTCTTCTGCGATAATGGCATTAGATGGAGAATTATTGGCAGCTCCTTCGTGCTTTTTCTTTTTCTTGTCGAGTTCCCTTTGCTGTGGTGCTTGTAGTGGAATGGTAATAATCTGATTATAAACAATCGTTTCATAGTCTTCCAGCTCGTTGATGAAGGTGAAATTATCGACGGCTGTTTCTGATGCAGCTCCGTTTCCTCCCAATATGGAATAAGGTTCAATTTCTGATGGTAAGTCAATGTTTTCTACATCGACATAAGAAATGTTTTTGACAAATCTTTTGCCTATTTTCAGATATTCGTTGGTACTTTTGACATTATCAAATGTTGGTACCTCAGAGAATTTCATCGACAAAACTCCAGAAATATAATACTCAAAATCTTTTTCAAATAGAAATTGAGGTTCACAATCGCTTTGCTTCAGAAGCATAAAAACTTTCTGGCATTTATCACGAAGTTCTTTGTAGCCTTTTTCCGAGTGGTTGTACTGCTTGTTTTTCTTTTTCAGCTTGTCATCCACAATATCGGTAAACAGCAATACCGTTTCAATGGTTTTAAAAAGCCTTCCATCAAAATGTTCTGAATATTTTTGTTGAAGAAACTGATTAGAGGGTTCTGCAGTATATTTCTTTTTTGAAAAAATATCGAGTTTCTGAACAATTCTTCCTTCGCCAATAATCGAAACAACTTGATTTAAAATGGTATGAAAAATGAGATAATTATCAGGATCAGCGGAATATTGCTCAACCACATTTTTTATCTTAATTCCAATAATAGGGTTTCCGTATTGTCCGAAAAGAACATCAAAATCCCAATTGAAATCTTTTCCATAATCGTAGCCGATAAATGGAATATCAAATGCTTGTTTTTTTGTTGATGCCATTTTGTAAAATTTTTTTATGTTTTAACCTTTTGGGAAAAATGAATATCTGATTGAAATTTTTGGTTTTATCATACAAACCATACTTATCCTGCCTTTTGAAGATGAGATAAACACCTCCTGCAGTAACTGCCAATCCTAATAATGAACCTAGTAAACCGAATTTGGATAATACTAATGCTGCAATAACTCCACTTCCGATGACACCAACTGCATAAAAAATGTATTTCCCTTTGAGTCCGAAGAAAATAAGGGGTTTTTTAAGCCCCTTGTAAAGGTAAAATCCCATTTTAAGCAAAGAATGCGGTGACGAATTCTGGAACTACAATAAGGAAAATCATTGCTCCTCCATAACCAAGGATTTCTTTGTTGACATCTTGGTCGCCGTTCGTCCATTTGTTGTACACTCGAAGACCACCGATAAATCCGACCAGTCCGCCGACTGCTTTCAAAATCAGTTTAATCGGATCCCAATAATCTTTGATGTCACTTGCTGCATTGGAGATGGCTGTTGCACCTCCTTGTGCAAAGGCTGGAGTAATGGCTAAAAGTAAAATGAAAGCAGTGAATACTTTTTTCATCATTTGGTTTTTTTTGAATTTTTGATTCATAATAAATAAGGTTTTTTAAAGGTTAATATTGAATTGATTTTTAAGTTTAAAGCAAAAAATACCCAGCAACGGATTTTTAATGCGTTGTTTATTAAGTTGTTAATTATTTTTATGGATAAGGATTACATAATGGAATGATATATCTTATATCCGTCATTATGGGAAATCATCTGCACACTGGTTTCTGCCAGATTGAGCAATTGATGCCATTTGTTTCTGTTTGATTTTTGAATGGATGAAGCTTGTTCTTCTTGAATCTGGTTTTGATAATTTTCGTTATTTTTTGATTGAACAACTTCTGTATTTTCAGTTGTATTTTTTACTGGTTCGTCGTCGTTATCAAAACCATCAATATCTTGTTCGGATTCAAATCTTCTTCTTAATTCTTCCAAATCGGGGTTTTCTTCAAAAGTGTTTTGAACTTGAGCTGTCGGAATTTCAGTTTTCAAAAAAGATTTTGGAGTACGAATATTTTCTACATCTTCAATTCCGATTGAACTTGGAGGAAGGCTCTCTGACTCTGCAAAATCAGCAAGTGAAAATTCTTCTGTAGCATCGGTATGTAGGGTTTTCTCTTTTTTCAGAAATAGGTCATAAACTATGTTTCCAGCATAGTACAGGAGATAAGCTCCTAGAAGGATAAGTGAGTATTTTAACATTTGTTTTTATTTAAAGAGTTATTTTTAAAATGCTGTTTATTAGGTCAATAATTTCATTAAAAGGCTTTTTTACGGCGTATTTTTGTTCGTAGGTTAGCTTTCTGGTGTCAATAATTTGTAGACTATTCCTTTTAAATACTGGATTTTCAATGAGTGTTCCGTATTTTGAAATTTCTTCGTCCATTTCCTTTTGGTTAGGGTATTTGTAGCCTTTGTCGTATTTGGATCTGATAAAGATTCGTTCTGCTTCGCTTTCCAATAAACCCAACAGATTTTTGAATACCAAAGTTGATTTTACTGACACATCGGAATATTCAAAAGGAATGATGATAAAATCACTGTAAATCAACAAATCACTGTATTTTTGGTCGAGTGTTCCTGCCAAATCAAAAAGATTAATTTCTTCACTTTCTTTCAGATTAATGAGGGTTTCAAAATCGGAAAAAGGTTGCTCTTCATCTTCGCCAATGGTTTCTACCTCATATAATTTTGGAAGGTCTGACAGTTCGTCTTCTTTCCATTTGTAGTAAAAGGATTTTTGAAAATCGAAGTCATAAACCTTGATTTTTCTTTCAGATAGTCCAGAAATGTAATTAGCAAATGCAATAGCAAGAGTCGTTTTTCCTGTTCCTCCTTTTTGCGTGGCAAATGTGATAATCATAATTTCTTTCTTTTTTTTCTTTTTTTGAGTTCTTCTTCCGCAGGGTCTTTTGATGTTCCTGAATGTTTTGTCCATTCAAAAAACATTTCATTTACTGCTTTTGATAATTCTTTTGCTTCATTACTTTCAGTCTGGTTTATTGTTTTAGCTTCATTGGTTTGATTTGGATTTAAAAATTTTTGATATTCCTTTTCTCCAATTAATGGTTGAAGTTCTCCTACATAATGCTGTTTTGCGTTAACTGCATAATAGATTCCTTCTTCTGATTTTATAATTTTAACGTTATTATTGCTTTGTGTTTTGAGATAGTTTCTTACCTCATTTTTTATCGAATTGAATACTTCCTTGCTCTTTCTTTTCTTGTTCTCAAAAAGCATAAAACCCTTGGGAACATTTTCCGGATTCTCCTGCTTCAGATATTCTATCAACACTTGTTTAGAAATTTCATCTGATAAATTGTAATCTTTTAAGCTTTCAAATAGTTTCTTATCCATTACTTCGGAAGTGAATTCAAACAAATCATTCATTTTCAGAATATCACTTCCTTTGTAAATCGTTTCGGTTTTATGGTCAATTAAAGTGTAACCAAAAGGGCGGAGTCCGCCTTCCGATTTTTCTTTGCTTTGAGATTTTTCATCGACTTGATGAAAAACTACATCAATTCCAAACACTTCTCTGAGCTTTTTCTGAAGCTCGCTTTCAAATTCAATTTTAGGCTTCCAATTTTCTTTTTGTTTTTCTTCAGGAAGCATTTTTTCTAAATGTCTCCGGTCTTCCACTTTGAAAACCTTGTTAGAATATACCTCTTTATATTTATTCAAAATCGCCTTGATTTGCTTTGTTCTATTGTCATTTTTAACATTGCTGAAAACGAGCTGATTTCCATTTATTGTTTTCTCTCGAACTCCATTTTTTAGAATATCCAAAGCATTTTTATCATTTTTGTTCTTTGCCAACTTGAATCCGTTTCTTTCCATTAAGATTTCCAGTTGCTTCAACGAACTTATATTGTAGCTCAAAAGTTTGCTAATAATCTCTTCGTTGTTTTTGCCATAAATCCTTTCCTTTACATCGGTCAGCGCTTTTTGGGCTTTGAGTTTTTCATAGCTGTCGTTGAGCTTTTTCCCAGTCGATTTATCAACTCTTGTGGAAATGATGTGCACGTGGTTATTTTCGGTATCATTATGAAAAATCACGATGAACGGTTGGTTTCCGTAACCCATTTCCTGCATAAAATCTTCCGCAACTTTTGTTAATTCCTCTTTGCTGTGCTGTTGAAATTTTGTTGAAATTACCGCGTGGAATTGTGGCTTTTTTACTTTTTCATTTTTTGAAATGGATTTGAGATAATTTCTTACTTCTTCCTGACTGCTGCTTTCATTAATGAAGGAAGGAAAATTTTTCATCAGCATTAATTCACCAGTCCCTTTCTCTACTTTTTTATCATTATACTGTACACCATGAAAATTGGAACTTGCCGATCCTAAAATCTTAACTATCATCAGCAATTAAGGAGTAGATTTTGAGAAAAATTTCGTTTTGCTTTTCTTTCAGTTCAGTAATGGTTTTCAGTTGGCTTTGGAAATAATTTAATTCCTTACTGCTGATAAATTTTTGAGCGTTTGCAATTCTGGCAATCTGATTGATGTTGGTCTCAATTTTTATGAAGATGTTATCTTGTTTTTCAATGAACGTCAATATCTTTTTTCTCTCATCTTCTAAAATTCTATTTTCAACTGATGCTGTTATTAAGTTGGTTAGGGTAATATTTTTTTCTTTGCATATTCTTTTCCAGTTTTCTTTTCTTGTTTTGGATATCCTAATTTTTATATGGTCTCTTTTTTCCATTTTTTATCAAACTCCTTGTAGCTATTTTCTATGGCAAATAAGGTTTCCTCCAGTTGGAGTATCCCTGAACTTCTCCATAAGTATAGTAAGAGGTGGACATTGCATTTAAAGATGTCTGCGGAATTTGTATGGCATAATTTTCGAGTAAGGCAGGAAAATACTGCGTAGAATTTTCTGTATGTAGTAGAGCAATCTGATTCGGAATATAACCTATATCGCTGTATATATTAGCAATGCTAATGAATGCATCTCCAGTGATGGGGGAAGAATCTGAGGATCTGTAGATTTGAAAATGAACATTGACAATACCTTGAATTTTTCTGAATGTTATAGCTCCCTTTAATCCTCCGAAATTTTTAGTTCCGATGGTATAGGATTTTGAGGCGGTCAGATAGGTATTGGTATTTCCCCAATAGTTCACTGGCGCTGACCATACCGAAGTTGCTGTTAGTCCAGCTGTGCTGTTTGAATCTAATGTTAATACGATATAGTATTCAATGGGAGCTATCTCTTTTGAAAAAGACTGCCATAAGGTTCCGTCAAAATAATAAGGGGCTGCTTCGGTAATATTTTTGACCTGACCTGTCAAATTTGAAGGAGGAGATGTTGCATAAACCACTGCTCCTTGTTTAGCAGATGAATACGTTTTGGCTGCTAATTGATTTCCTGTAATACGTGGTGGAATAATTCCATCATAATGACTAATATCGTTTGGCTTTCCTACAACTTCTAAAGTAGTCTCTGGAGTTTGGGTGTTAATCCCGACTTGTCCGTAAATTAAAGTTGTAGATAATACGAATAAAAGATAGCTCGATTTTTTCATCTCTTTTTGATTAAAATTCTGAGGCAAAATTGAGCGTTAAAAATCTTTAAAACAATAGTATTCAAAGGGTTTGGGCTAAATAAGAATAGTTTGGATTAATCTGGATTCTCTAAAG
>JAYRDY010000088.1:0-5984 GCA_041909215.1 Cloacibacterium sp.
ATCAAGGAAAAGAAGTAAAATATCAAAAAGTGTACGATGGACAACTTACACTTTTTGACGACTAATACTTCGGGGCTCTGCCCCGGGGTAGTTTATTAATTCCTAAATGCACAACAGGTAGCTAATATTATTCTTCTAGCTCATGTATATTATGTAAACTTAATTTTGTTTTTGATATTATCGATTCAAAATAAATAATTTAGATTATAAGAAACAAACTTGCTTGGTTTTTCTGTCTATACTATTTTATCCGTTCTATTTATATTGATGCGGTTTGGGAAATTTTGTTGTTGATTCATTTTCACGATTAAAATAGATATGATATATCAAAAAAAACTTTTTGAGTGGACTTTTGGGAAGTAATATTTAACCTTTTTAAGAACCATTTTTAGCATTTTTTCAAAAAAAATGAAACAATAACTTTTCTAAATATTCCTATTTAAAGCAAAAACCATATATTTATGCAATGAATATAAATATTTTTTAACTATTATGCATGCATAACACTTTTTTGATTAAATTAGCAATCCAACAGATAAATAATTATTGAACATGAAAATATTAGTTTGTATAAGTAGTGTACCAGATACTACTTCTAAAATTAACTTTACTGCAGATAAATCTGCTTTTGACAAAAACGGAATCCAGTGGGTTATTAATCCTTTAGACGAATTTGCTCTTACAAAAGCAGTAAAATTACAAGAAACCCAAGGGGCTACCGTTACCATTATTACCGTAGGAGATGCTTCTGTAGAAGCTGTAATGAGAAAAGCGCTTGCCATTGGTGCTAATGATGCGATTAGAGTTAATGCTGATCCTATAGACAGTTTAACCGTAGCAAAAGAAATTGCAAAAGTAGCTCAAGAAGGGGGTTATGATTTGGTAATTGCGGGTAAAGAATCTTTAGATTATAACAATGCAGCGGTTCCAGGTATGGTTGAACAATTGATTAATCAGCCATTTGTAAATGCTTGTGTTGGTTTAGAAGTAAACGGTGCTGAAGCAACAGCTGTAAGAGAAATAGAAGGCGGTAAAGAAACCGTTACAGTAAAATTACCTGCTGTAATTGCTGGCCAAAAAGGTATGGTAGAAGAAAAAGACCTTATCATCCCTAACATGAGAGGGATTATGTCTGCAAGAACCAAACCACTTACTGTGAAAGAAGCTACAGAAACAGACGTAAAAGTAAAAGCCGTTTCTTTTGATAGTGTACCTGCAAGAGCACAAGTAAAATTGGTTTCAGCAGATAATCTTGATGAATTAGTAAGATTACTTCACGAAGAAGCAAAAGCTATTTAATGTATTATTAACCTTTATGATTTTTAAAGTTTGATTTTTTCTCAAAGCATCAAATTTTAAACATCAAAGCTAAAATTTAAAAAATTATGTCAATTTTTGTATATACCGAAAATATTAACGGAAGCTATAAAAAAACCGCTTTAGAAGCTGTTTCTTACGCAAAATCAGTAGCCGAAAAAGCAGGTACAGATGTAGTTGCTGTAAGCATTAACCCAACTGATGCTTCAGATGTTTTATATAAATATGGAGCAAATAAAGTAATTGTTTTGAAAAGTGATGCTTTACAAAACTTCAATGCAAAATCTTATGCAGAAGCTTTAGCAACAGTTGTTGATGGAGTTGTAGTTTTTCCTCATACTACAGATGCAAGTTCTGTAGCACCTATGTTAGCTGTTATTAAAAATGCAGCACTTATTTCTAACGCAGTTGCAGCGCCAGAAAGCGTAGCTCCTTTCCAAGTGAAAAGAAAATCTTTCTCTGGTAAAGCCTTTATGATTGCACAAGCAGAAGGCAGCAATGTAATTGTTACTGTTTCTCAAAACTCATTCGGAGTAAAAGAAAATCCAGTAGCTGGAACTGAAGAAGTGAAAGAAGTTTCTGTTGCTAATGAAGGAATTACTGTAGTTAATCAAGAAAAAGCTTCAGGTAAATTAGACTTAAAAGAAGCAGAAGTTGTAGTTTCTGCAGGTAGAGGAATGAAAGGCCCAGAAAATTGGGGAATGATTGAAGAACTAGCCAACGTTCTTGGCGCTGCTACAGCTTGTTCTAAGCCAGTTTCAGACATCGGTTGGAGACCTCATACAGAACACGTAGGCCAAACGGGTAAGGCTATTGCACCTAATCTTTATATTGCAGTGGGTATTTCTGGTGCTATACAGCACTTAGCAGGTGTTAACTCATCTAAAACCATTGTAGTAATTAATAACGATGCAGAAGCACCATTCTTTAAATCTGCAGATTATGGAGTAGTAGGAGATGCTTTCGAGGTTATCCCAGCGCTTACACAGAAAATTAAAGCATTGAAAGGGCACTAAAAACACCTTTCCTCAAGGAATATAATCCGAGATTTTATCTCGGATTTTTTTATGTTTTTTCAAATTATTATCATTAAAAATGAGCAGGTTAAAGAAACTAAACTTGCTATAATTGTATTTTGTGAAATATATCATCTGAAAGAGAATAATAAAATTTCAAATAACAAATGTTAATTTTTAAAAATTAAAGTATATTTGTATTCATGGATTATAAAAAATTAATCATACGCGGAATTTCATACAGCCAAACTCAAACCGGAGCTTATGCGCTGTTGTTAGAACATGAAGAAACATCAGTAAAATTACCTGTAGTTATTGGTAATTTCGAGGCACAATCTATCTCCATTGGTTTAGAGAAAGATTTAAAGCCACCTCGTCCGCTTACCCATGATTTGTTTACAAAATTCGTTACTTCTACCCATTATACTTTAGAATCGGTGATTATATATCAGATTTTAGATGGTGTTTTCTTTTCGAATCTTAATTTTAAAAGTTTAATCAACGGAGATGAACTTATTATTGATGCAAGAACTTCTGATGCTGTCGCAATGGCAGTAAGGTTTGATGCGCCTATTTATACCACAGAACAAGTTCTTAATGAAGCAGGTATTTTGTTGGAAATAGAAAATAATGATGCAACGGTAGCACCTTCTGAAGAAGAAGAAACAACCGATCTTACAAAAATGCATATTGATGATTTAAAAGCTTTACTAGACGAAGTAGTGAAGTCTGAAGATTATGACACCGCCATGATTATCCAGAACGAAATCAACAGAAGAAATAAAAAAATAGATTAAGATTTAGATGCAAGAATTGAGTATTGGTCTAAAACATTTTGAAAGATAAAAATTCTACTTATGAATATTAAATTTAGATTGACATTACTGAGTTTTCTCCAGTTTGCAGTATGGGGAGCGTACCTTACATCCATGGGGAATTATTTGGGCTCAGTAGGACTAGGTCCTAAAATTGGACTTTTTTATGCAATGCAAGGAATTGTTTCTATTTTCATGCCAGCAATAATGGGTATCGTAGCAGATAGATGGATTCCCGCACAAAAATTATTGGGATATTGCCATTTTTTTGCTGCTATTTTTCTTATTTCAGCAGGCTATTATGGGTTTTCAGCAGGCAATAATATAGATTTTACAATCCTATTTTTATTATATTCTTTAAGTGTAGGCTTTTATATGCCTACTATAGCTCTTTCTAATTCTGTAGCTTATAAAGTTTTAATAAACAATAATTATGATACCATTAAAGCTTTTCCTCCAATAAGAACCTTTGGAACTATAGGTTTTATTTGTGCAATGCTTTTTGTTGATTTTACGGGCTATCAAAATACCTATCAACAATTTTTTGTATCAGGAATTTTAGGTGTTTTACTATTTTTATATTCTTTTACTCTACCAAAATGTGAAATAAATATAACAAATGAAAAGAAAACTATTTCTGATGCATTAGGTTTAAAAGCATTTAGTTTATTTAAAGATAAGAAGATGGCTATTTTTTTTATTTTTTCCATGTTCTTAGGAGTGTCCTTACAAATAACAAATGGATATGCTAATCCTTTTATAACCAGTTACAAAGAAATTACAAATTTTTCTGATACATGGGGAGCAAATCATGCAAATGCTCTAATCTCTTTATCTCAGGTTTCAGAAACTTTATGCATTCTATTAATACCCTTTTTCCTTAAAAGATTTGGTATTAAAAAAGTAATGTTAATGAGTATGTTTGCATGGGTATTTCGTTTTGGTTTATTTGGACTAGGAGATCCTGGTTCTGGAGTTTGGATGTTTGTTTTGTCAATGATAGTTTATGGTATAGCATTTGATTTTTTCAATGTTTCAGGTTCTTTGTTTGTAGATAAAGAAACAGATAAATCTATAAGCTCAAGCGCTCAAGGAGTTTTCATGATGATGACTAATGGATTTGGCGCTACAATAGGAATGTTAGTTGCTGGTGAAGTAGTTAATCATTTTGTTTTTTCACAAACAGATAATTTAGCAAAACTAGAAGGTTGGAAAATTAGTTGGTATATTTTTGCTGCATATGCACTCATAGTTGCCATTTTATTTGCAATATTTTTTAAATATAAACACAATCCAGAAGAAATAGCAGAAGTAAAACATTAATTAAAATACTGAAAATTAATAGATAACACACTTTTTTATAAGTGTGTTTTTTTTTGTATTTTGGCAAAAAGAAAATTCAATTTTAAAGAAAATGAAAGAAGTATTCATAGTATCAGCAGCGAGAACACCAATAGGAAGTTTTTTAGGCAGTTTATCCTCTGTTCCAGCTCCAAAATTAGGTGCTACCGCTATAAAAGGGGCATTAGAAAAAATAAATCTTGATCCTAAATTGGTTCAGGAAGTTTATATGGGCAATGTTTTACAAGCAGGGGAAGGACAAGCGCCAGCGCGCCAAGCTGCACTTTTTGCAGGACTTTCTAACGAAACTCCTTCTACAACAATTAATAAAGTGTGCGCTTCTGGAATGAAAGCCGTAATGATGGCCGCACAATCTATAAAATCTGGAGATCAAGACGTAATTGTAGCAGGTGGCATGGAGAATATGAGTCAGGTTCCTCATTATTACAATGCACGAACTGCTGTAAAATTAGGCGAAGTAAAAATGCAAGATGGTATGCTTGCAGACGGACTTATAGACATCTACAACAAAGTACACATGGGTGTTTTTGCAGAAAAATGTGCTGCAGAATATCAGTTTTCAAGAGAAGATCAAGATAATTTTGCCATTCAATCGTATAAAAGAAGTGCTGAAGCTTGGGCTCAAGGTAAATTTAATGAAGAAATTGTACCTGTAGAAATCCCTCAAAGAAAAGGTGAACCTGTAATTTTTGCAGAAGACGAAGAATATAAAAACGTAAACTACGATAGAATTGCTACACTACCTACGGCTTTCCAAAAAGAAAACGGAACGGTAACTGCAGCTAACTCATCAACTTTAAATGATGGTGCTTCTGCTTTAGTTTTAATGTCTAAAGAAAAAATGGAAGAACTGGGGTTAAAACCTTTAGCAAAAATTGTTTCTTATGCTGATGCGGCGCATGAACCAGAATGGTTTACTACAGCTCCTGCAAAAGCCTTACCAATTGCCCTTAAAAAAGCTGGTTTAGAAGTTTCTGATATTGATTATTTTGAATTTAACGAAGCTTTCTCAGTAGTTGGTTTGGTGAATAATAAAATTTTAGGCTTAGATGCTGATAAAGTAAATGTAAATGGTGGAGCGGTTTCTTTGGGGCATCCACTGGGGAATTCTGGCTCTAGAATTATAGTGACTTTAATTAATGTTTTAAAACAAAACAATGCCAAATACGGCGCTGCTGCAATCTGTAACGGTGGTGGCGGAGCGAGTGCTATTATCATTGAAAATTTGTAAATTTTAATATTTTTTAAAATAACCATTAAGATTTTATCATTTATACGTTATTATCTTAATGGTTTTTTTATTTTTGTCTCTTAAATTGTTTTTCGAGAAAACGAATGAAAGCTACAACGATTAAAAATAACCCTAAAATAATGAAAGCTTGGGCTTTCTATGACTGGGCTAACTCTGTTTATTCTTTGGTAATTACTTCTACCATATTTCCTATTTATTACTCAATTCTTACTACTGCTTATG
>JAYRDY010000088.1:5994-8855 GCA_041909215.1 Cloacibacterium sp.
ACAGGAAAGTGGATAAAAGTACCTGTAAGAAACGTTATACATCTTTTTGGAAAAGAATTTCAGCCAGATGCAATCTATGGCTATTCGCTTACTATATCTTTTTTAATTGTTGTATTATTATCGCCCATTTTGTCATCTCTAGCTGATACTATTGGGAATAAGAAATCTTTTTTACAGTTTTTCTGTTATTTGGGTGCAACATCTTGCATGGGCTTAGCCATGTTTACAGGCATGCAAAATGTATTTTTAGGACTGCTGTTCAGTATTACCGCAAGCGTTGGCTTTTGGGGCAGTTTAGTTTTTTATAATTCATTTTTACCAGATATTGCAACACCAGATAAGCAAGATGCACTTTCTGCTAAAGGTTATGTTTATGGCTATATAGGTTCTGTAATTTTGGTGGTTATTTGTTTAGCATTAATTATGTTTGTTGCACAAACACCGAAAGAAGGTTTAATTTTAACCAGAGTAAGTTTCTTATTAACAGGAGCTTGGTGGTTTGGTTTTGCACAATATACTTTCAGACATTTACCTCAATTCGGGGAAGTAAAAGATCAATTACCGAAAGATTTGGTATTATTAAATCTTAAAAATATCTTTACCAATCACAAATCGAATGGAGGTTTTTTCGAAGTATTGAAAAAAAACATTGTATTTTACATTGAAATAGTAAAAGAAAGTTTTAGAGAACTCTATAAAATTGGTAAACAATTATTTAGAACCGCTAATCTTAAGTATTTTTTAGCGAGTTTTTTCTTTTACAGCGTTGGGATGCAAACCATCTTTTTGATGGCGACCTTATTCGGGAAAAGCGAAATTAATTTAGAACAAGGCAAGTTAATCGGTACGCTTTTGTTAATCCAAATAGAAGCGATTATTGGTGCAATTATTTTCTCAAGACTTTCCAAAAGAATTGGGAATAAAAACGTAATCAGCATCACGATTATTTTATGGATTTT
Source organism: Cloacibacterium sp. (assembly GCA_041909215.1). Taxonomy (GTDB): domain Bacteria; phylum Bacteroidota; class Bacteroidia; order Flavobacteriales; family Weeksellaceae; genus Cloacibacterium. The sequence continues at coordinate 6,954 of JAYRDY010000088.1, forward strand.
TGCTTGTTTATCAGCGTATTTCCTCAAAAAAGAAAATCCTTATGTAGAATATCAATTTTATGGAGTTGCTGCCATTGTAGGCTTGGTAATGGGCGGAATTCAATCAATGTCGCGTTCTACTTACAGTAGATTGTTGCCAAAAGATTCTATGGATAACACCACTTATTTTAGTTTTTATGATGTTTTAGAAAAAATAGCCATCATTTTAGGAACTTTTATTTTCGCTGTTTTAATTGATAATTATGATGCGATAAGATTATTCTTCTCTCAAGAATTTTCTTTGAAACTGCCTACCACTTCAGGAATGAGATTTGCGGCGCTTTCTATGTCGGTTTTCTTCGCATTAGGCTTGTTTTTCATTAGATTTCTGAAGTTTAATAAAATGACGGATAAAGATACTTTGTAAAAGTTTCATCAAAATAAATTCTAAAGAGCTTCATATTTTGAGGCTCTTTTTTTGTTCTAAATTAATAATTACATAAAGTTTTTCAGAGAATAATTCCGTAATTTTGTAAGTCTTGATTTTTTTGACGAGAATGACATTATGAGTACAGAAAAAGAATACATCGAAATATACGGAGCTAGAGAACATAATCTTAAAAACATTAATGTTAAAATTCCTAGAAATGAACTGGTTACCATTACTGGGCTTTCTGGTTCTGGGAAATCTTCTCTCGCTTTTGATACCATTTTTGCAGAAGGACAAAGACGTTATATCGAAACTTTTTCTGCTTATGCACGGCAGTTTTTGGGTGGATTAGAACGTCCAGATGTGGACAAAATCGAAGGACTTTCTCCAGTTATTGCCATCGAACAAAAAACCACCAATAAGAACCCTCGTTCAACAGTGGGTACCGTTACAGAATTGTATGATTTTCTGCGTTTGCTTTTCGCTAGAGTTTCAGATGCATATTCTTTGGAAACCGGTCAAAAAATGGTGAGCTACACGGAAGAACAAATTCTGGAAACCATCAAAGAAAATTATAAAGGCGAAAAAGTTTTGCTTCTCGCTCCAGTTATTCGTTCCAGAAAAGGGCATTACCACGAACTTTTTGTGCAATTGGCTAAAAAAGGGTATTCACAAGCAAGAATTGATGGAGAATTACAAGATATAGAATATGATTTAAAGCTGGACCGTTATAAAACGCACGACATAGAAGTAGTAATAGACCGATGGATTATCGGCGAAAATGCTACGGAAAGCAGAATGGCAAAATCTCTGAAAACAGCTTTGCAAATGGGAGAAGGAGTAGTGATGGTACAAAAATTTGGCTCGAATGATTTTCAATATTTTTCTAAAAATTTGATGGATGCACACAGCGGAAATGCTTTGCCCATTCCAGAGCCTAACACGTTTTCTTTCAACTCACCAAAGGGAAGTTGCCCAACTTGTAAAGGTCTCGGAACCATCAAAAAAATCAATGAAGAATTTTTGGTGGAAAATCCTAATTTTTCTATCAATCAAGGCGCTTTATTACCTCTGGAAGTTTTGAAAGGAAACAAATGGCTTCTCACTCAAATTAAAAATATTTTAGAGATTTTCGGGCTAGGTTTAAATACTTCTTTCAATGAAATTCCTCGTGAAGCGGTAGATTATATTTACTACGGTTGCCAAAAAGAATTTACTGCAGATTTAAAATACGCGGGAATTTCTAAGAAAATAAAAATCAATTTTGAAGGGCTAGTTCCTTATCTCAGTCAAGTAATTGAAGATAAAGAAAATTACGACGCAGTAGTACTTGAAAGACAATTTACCACCGAAGAAACTTGTCCAGAATGTAATGGAGCGAGACTTCAAAAAAGCAGTTTGGCTTTTAAAATTGATGGAAAAAACATTGCGGAAATCAATGCTTTGAGTTTGTTGGATTTAAAAGATTGGATTCAAGAAGTTAAAGAAAAATT
>JAYRDY010000089.1:0-8676 GCA_041909215.1 Cloacibacterium sp.
ATCTTTAACCGAAAATCCAGACACCGAACTAGCGAGAATTAATTACAAAAAAGATTCTACCAATCAAGTGGCTGTTTATAGAGTTCAAAAAGCAGATGGTGTAATCTCTACCAGTAAAACTGCGGTAGAAATTTCCCTTGGTTTAATAGGAATTATGACGCTTTTTATGGGTTTTATGAGCATTGCTGAAAGAGCAGGAGGAATCAATTTCCTTTCAAGAATGATTCAACCATTTTTCTCGAAATTATTCCCTGAAATTCCTAAAAATCATCCTTCTTTCGGTCATATGACGCTTAATTTTGCGGCAAATTTATTAGGTTTAGATAATGCTGCAACGCCTTTTGGTTTAAAAGCCATGGAAAGTTTGCAAACTTTAAATCCCGATAAAGACAGAGCTTCCAACGCACAAATTATGTTTCTGTGTCTTCATGCAAGTGGTCTCACGCTGATTCCTGTTTCTATTATTGCAATTAGAGCTTCCATGAATTCTGCAACACCAACTGATATTTTTTTGCCGACATTAATTGCCACTTTTTGCGCAACCATGGCAGCGATGGTAATTGTCTCCTTTAAACAAAAAATCAATCTTTTTCAGCCAACGCTTTTGGCTTTTTTAGGGGGAATTTCTGCGTTTATTGCACTTTTGGTTTGGTTTTTAGTTCAATTGAATAAAGAAGAATTAGATAATGTAAGTAAACTCATTAGCAACGGAATGATTTTGTTGATTTTCTTTGCCATTATTTTAGGAGCCGTTTACAAAAAAATAAATGTTTTTGATGCTTTTATTGATGGGGCCAAAGAAGGTTTCAATGTCTGTGTAAAGATTATTCCGTATTTGGTAGGAATGCTGATAGCGATTTCTCTTTTGAGAACTTCTGGAGTTTTTGATGTCATTATAGATGGAATGAAATGGTTTGCCCAAATTGCCAATTTAGACACGCGATTTGTTGATGGTTTACCAACGGCATTAATCAAACCACTTTCTGGTTCAGGAGCAAGAGGAATGATGGTTGACACGATGAATGTTTTTGGAGTAGATTCTTTCCCTGCGAGACTTTCGGGGATTTTGCAAGGAAGTTCTGATACTACTTTCTATGTAATCGCTGTGTATTTTGGTGCTGTAGGTATTAAGAACACGCGTTATACAGTTGGTGCGATGTTGTTGGCAGATTTAGTGGGAATTGTTACTTCTATTTTAATGGCGTATTTGTTTTTTGGGTAAAATTTTTAAAATTAAATAAATAAAAAGAAGCATTTCTGCTTCTTTTTTTGTAACAAAAAACTCCATTCATCGTCTAATTAAGAAACTTTTCATCTATGAAAAAGACATTTTCTTTAGTTTTACTTGCCGTTTTTACCATCGCATTTTCTCAAAAAAAATGGAGTTTGCAAGAATGTGTAGATTACGCTGTGAAAAATAATTTGCAAGTAATTAGCAATCAATATAATGCAGATGTTCAAGCGAAAAATCTTGAAATGGCGAAAAAAGAATACTTACCAAGTGTTTCTGGTACGTTTAATAATTCTGGAAGTTTTGGGCAACACACTACTGGTAATACGGTATATAGATCAGATTCTTATAATAATAATGCTTCCGTTGGTGCAAATATACAGTTGTACAATAACGGGAGAATAAAAAAATCGGCTGAAAAATCTCAGTATGATTTAGATGCAAGTTTATTAGATGCAGAAAAAGTGAAAAATGATATTTCACTGAATATTGCTCAACAATATTTGCAAGTTTTACTCAATAAAGAAGTGAAAAAAATTGCCGATGAATCTGTTGCAAATGCTGAAAAAGTGTTGAGTAGAGCTAAAATTACTACTGAAGTAGGCACAACGCCAAAAACCATTGAAGCAGAGGCAACTGCGAGTTTGGCGAGAGAAAAACAAAAACAAAAATCAGCAGAAATAGATATACAACGTTCTCTATTTTCTCTTGCAATGTTGTTGCAACTAAAAGATTATAAAACCTTTGATGTACAAGAAGTTCCGTTGCCAACTTTGCTCGACGCTCCTCTAAGTTCTACGGATAATATTGTAGAAAAAGCCTTCGAAAATCAACCGCAAGTTAAAGCGGCTGAAACCAGAATTCTTTCTGCACAGAAACAAACAGAAATTGCAAAAACAGCTTTTTATCCTACTATTTCTGCAAATGCAGGAATAGGAACCTTTTATAATGATTATTTATCAACAAAAGATACAGCATTATTAAATCAATATAAAGATAATTTTAATCAAAGTTTAGGCATTTCGGCTAACATCCCAATCTTTAATAAAGGAATTACCAAATTACAAGTAGAACAAGCCAAAATTTCTGAAAATATTGCCAAAAATACACTTGAACAACAAAAAGTAGAAGTTCAGCAAAATGTACAAAAAGCTTATTTTGATGCGAATGCGAATTACGAAAACTATTTAGCAGCTTTAGAAGCAGAAAAATCTACCAAATTAGCACTTGATTTTGCGGAAAAAAGTTACGAAGCGGGCAGAACGACCATTTATGATTTAAACACAGCTAGAAACAATTTTGTAAATGCACAAGGTAGTGTTTCGCAAGCGAAGTACAATTATATTTTCAGCATGAAATTGCTTAATTTCTATGCAGGAATCCCAATTTCTTTGTAATTCCGTGTTTTGAGATTCGAGTTTCTAAAAGGGCAAAGTTTGATTAATTTGTTTATTTTAGCATAAAGTAACTCGTAACTAAAACCTCGGAGTTCGTATCAAAAGAATGTCAATAAAAGTTTTAGAAAAATTTTTGCCAGAAAATACCTTGCCTTTTCTCCAAAAATGGTTTGGAGATTATCCTTGTCATCTTAAGATTACAAAAAACAGAAATAGCAAATTAGGCGATTACAGAAAATTGCCCGACAAATCTCACCAAATTACCGTTAACGGAACTTTAGAGCCACAACTTTTCTTTTTTGTTCTCACACATGAATTGGCACATCTTATTGCTTTTGAAAATTTTGGAAGAAAAATCTCCCCTCACGGAATGGAGTGGAAGCAAACTTTCAGAGAAATGCTTCAAGAAAGTATAAATGTTTATCAGGAAGATTTAAAACCAATTATTTTAAAATTTTCAAAATCTCCGAAAGCTAATTTCATGGCAAGTCCAGATTTGGTGAAATATTTTCATAAAGAATCAGAAGAAGGCTTAATATTTGTTGAAAATCTACAAGTTGGTGAAAGATTTGGATATAAAGATGAAATTTTCTTAATAGAAGAAACAGCAAAAAAACGCTATCTTTGTATAAATATTAAAACCAAAAAGAGATACTATTTTAAGAATCTCGCTCAAGTAAAACCATTGAAGTAGGCGTATGATTAATAACAATTACTGCGTAATCATGGCAGGAGGAATTGGCAGTAGATTTTGGCCAATGTCTGTGCAAAAATTCCCGAAACAGTTTCAAGATATTTTAGGAACGGGAAGAACCATGATACAGCAAACTTTTGACAGAATAAAGCAAGTAGTACCCATAGAAAATATATATGTAATTACTAACCAGGAATATGTAGAACTTTCTCATCAGCAATTGCCAGAAATACCTACAGAAAACATTGTTGGTGAGCCTGTAATGAAAAACACAGCCGCTTGTAATATTTATATGGCAGACAAAATTGCAGATAAAAATCCCAATGCGAACATTATTGTTCTGCCAGCCGATCATTTAATTTTAAAAGAAAAAACATTTCTGGAAAAAGTAGAATTGGCTTTTGATTTAGCAAGCAAAAACGATTATCTTATTACGCTTGGGATTACACCAACGCGTCCTGATACGGGTTATGGTTACATTCAGTTTATTGATAAAAAAGAGGAAACGTATTTTAAAGTAAAAACCTTTACCGAAAAACCAAATTTAGAGATAGCCAAAGCCTTTTTAGAAAGTGGCGATTTTCTTTGGAATGCTGGTATTTTTGTATGGAATGTGAAATCTATTCACAAAGCTTTTGAAGAATTTTTACCCGAAATGACTCAGGAATTTGTCTCTTGCGAGTATAACTCTGATCGAGAAAGAATCTGTATAGAAACCATTTATCCTAAAGTAGAAAAAATTTCTATTGATAATGGGATTCTCGAAAAAGCGCAAAACGTTTACGTAATCCCTGCAGATTTAGGATGGAGCGATTTAGGAACATGGACTTCAGTTTTTGATAATGCCGAAAAAGACGACAACAACAACGCTGTAAAGTCTAAAAATGTTCTTACATACAACTCAAAAGGTAATATTATTAGACTTAAAAACGATCACAAAGCGGCTATTATAGATGGTTTAGAAAACTACATTGTTGTAGATACCGATAAAGCGCTTCTCATTTGCCCAATAAGCAATGATCAGTTAATAAAAGATTATGTACTAGATTTAAAAAGCTTCAAAAAAGGCGAAAGATTTATGTAAAATATAAAAAGAAACTCAAGCCAGAGTTTCTTTTTTTTCTTCTTCTAATTTTATCAGTTCAAAACCGAATTCTTGGCTCGTGCTTTCTGCAATTTTTATAGATTTTGTAAGTTCTAAAAGTTGATCTACAAAAAAGCTGGTTTCAAAAAACTGGCGATGTATGGTTGGTAATAGTTGCATAAAATAATCTCTACCTACTTGGTTGTTATGCAAATCCATTTTTCTTTGCAACGGCGGATTTGGAAATAAATCTTCGTGCATATTGGTGATTTTTTCCGTCCATTTTAAAGATTTTTCTGGGGAAGAGATCTTACAACAATACATCATGATTAAACAATTCCATAAAGCATGTCTAAAAGCATTTCCTGCGCCATGAGAGCTATGACTATGCGGGAACAGCTTCTCTGCAATAGAATAAGTCTTCACGGTAGCCCAAAACGTTAATATGCTGTAAAAAGGATGTGCTACACAAAGTTTAATGAGCTTGAATAGGTTTTTTAAACTTAAATTTTTTAAGTTACTGAAAATAATGTTTGATGTATTGATAACTTTTTTCACTAAATAATAAGTCTATAAAAAAGAATAAATGTTTCAGTAAATAAAAATCGTAAAACTTGCAACGGTTTTACGATTTTAATATTAGAATAAATTATTTTGAAATTTATTTATCCATTAATAATTTAACTGTTTTAGAAACGGTTTCTTTAATTTCTGTTCTTTTAACAATGAAATCTACAAACCCTTTATCTTGAATAAACTCAGAGGTTTGGAAGCCTTCTGGTAAATCTCTACCAATGGTTTCGCGGATAACTCTTGGCCCAGCGAAGCCAATTAAAGCGCCTGGCTCTGCCATAATAATATCTGCAGTCATTGCGAAAGAAGCGGTAATACCACCAAATGTAGGATCGCACAGATAAGCAATGTAAGGCAATTGGTTGTCTGATAGTTGTGCTAATTTAGACTGTACTTTTGCTAATTGCATTAAAGAGTAAGAAGCTTCTTGCATTCTGGCACCACCAGATTGACAAATAATCATGTAAGGTAGTTTGTTTGCAATACAATAATCAATAGCTCTTCTAATTTTTTCTCCCATTACAGAACCTAATGAACCACCAATAAAAGCAAAATCCATACAAGAAACCACCATATCTACACCATTTACGGTTCCTCTTGCGTTTCTGATAGAGTCTTTTAGTTTGGTTTTAGCTTTTACTTCTTTTAGACGATCTGTGTAGGTTTTAGAATCTTTAAAATGAAGCATATCTACACTTTCCACATCAGCATCTAATTCTGTAAATTTACCATCATCAAATAAAATATCATAGAACTCTGCACTGCCAATTCTTACGTGGAAACCATCTTCTGGTGATACAAAATTGTTTCTTTTAAGCTCTTCGTGCTCAACAATTTTACCAGATGGTGTTTGATGCCACAAGCCTTTAGGAACGTCTTTTTTTTGTTCTGTAGCAGTGGTAATGTTTTGTTTCTTTCTTTTAAACCAATCGAAAGCCATAATTTATTTATTTAAGATTTAAGGTTCATGATTAAGTTTTCTGTGGAAGAAAATCTTAAATTTTAACCTAAAGTGTTTACGTTATTTAAATCTTCAAATGCCTGAACCAATCTTTTAGCGAAAGTTTCTTCACCTTTTCTTACCCAAACTCTTGGGTCGTAGAATTTTTTATTTGGTTTTTCTTCTCCTTCAGGGTTACCAATTTGCGTTCTTAAGTAATCAATTTTAGAAGTCATATAATCTCTAATTCCTTCTGTATAAGCAAATTGTAGGTCTGTATCAATATTCATTTTAATAACACCATAAGAAATAGCTTCTCTAATTTCTTCTAGTGTAGAACCAGAACCACCATGGAAAACAAAGTTAACTGGTTTTTCTGTAGTACCAAAATGCTCTTGAACATATTTTTGAGAATTGTCTAAAATTTTTGGTGTAAGTACTACATTACCTGGTTTGTAAACGCCATGTACGTTACCAAAAGCAGCTGCAATAGTAAAGTTAGGAGAAATAGCACTTAGTCTTTCATAAGCATAAGCTACTTCGTTTGGTTGTGTATATAATTTAGAAGAATCTACATTAGAATTATCTACGCCATCTTCTTCACCGCCAGTTACCCCCAATTCTATTTCTAAAGTCATACCCATTTTTGCCATTCTTTCAAAATATTTGCAAGAAATGTCTAGGTTTTCTTCAATTGGTTCTTCTGATAAATCTAACATGTGTGAAGAAAAAAGTGGTTTTCCATAAGCTTTGAAGTGTTCTTCGCTAGCATCAAGAAGTCCATCAATCCAAGGTAATAATTTTTTAGCACAGTGGTCTGTATGTAAAATTACAGTAGCTCCGTAAGCTTCTGCAAGGGTATGAATGTGTTTTGCGCCAGCAATTCCTCCAAAAATTGCAGATTTTTGATTTTCCGCAGAAAGACCTTTTCCAGCATTAAAGGCTGCTCCTCCGTTTGAAAATTGGATAATAACAGGAGAGTTAAGTTTTGCTGCAGTTTCTAATACAGCATTAATGTTACTAGAACCAATAACATTTACTGCAGGAAGTGCATAATTATTTTCTTTTGCGTGTGCAAAAATTTCTGAAACTAATGAACCTGTGGCAACACCTGCCGGGAAAATTCTGCTCATTTTTTTGTATTTTATTGTTGATAATCTTGTTAATTTTCTGATGGTAAATTTAGTGAATTTTATGCTTTAAATACTAATTTCTTTTATCATTTCCCCAGAGTAATTTTTGCCTTAGGGTTTCAAAGAAATTAATGTCTTTAGGAAGCATTAGTGATAATTCAAATTTTGCTTTTTTTATAATAATTTCTTGCGCTGTGTTCATGTGGTATAACCTAGAATCTAGCGAAAGAGAGTATTGCGGAACTCTGCTGGTTACTTTTAGTTTTATTTCTACATCATCTTTTAAGACGATTGGTCTAACGTTTAAATTGTGCGGAGCAATAGGAGTGATGGCGAAATTATCATTACAGGGTTCTAAAATTGGACCGCCACAACTTAAAGAATAAGCGGTAGAACCTGTTGGGGTAGAAATTATAAGCCCATCTCCCCAATAATAGGTAAGAAACTCATTATTGATGTGCGTTTCTATGGTAATCATAGAAGTGGTTTCGTTTCTGGAAACACTAAAATCATTCAATGCATAAGGGAAATCAATAGCATCTCCTGCGGATTGTATTTCTAGAACACTTCTTTTGCTGATGTTCATCTCGCGATTGAGGATTTTGTCAATATTAGCAAAAACGTCTTCTTTGCCGAAACTTGCCAAAAAGCCAAGTCTTCCTGTATTTACTCCAATTACAGGAATTTCTAAATCTTGAATAAAAATAAGCGCATTAAGAATAGTACCATCTCCACCGAAACTGAAGAAAAAATCTACTTTTTTGGTTTCTAAATCTTTTTTGTCTTTAAAAGTAGAAAATTCTTTAGAAAATTCTAAATCAATGAAAAGCTGTTCGTAGAGAATTGGCTTTACACCTCTTTTAGTAAGCTCTGAGATAAACTTGCTTAAATAAAGAAACGTGTCTAAGTCTTTCTTTTGGGAATAAATGGCAGCTTTCAAAACAATTTATTTTTTTTAGGACAGTCAAAAATACGTTAAAATTCTAAATATTTTTGAAAATATTGATATCTGTCTTTAATAAGTTCTTTCTTTTCATCATGATAAAACTTGTGAATTACGTTGTATCCGTATCTTTCGAAAGTTTCGTCAACCGAACTTAAGTTTTCAGCGCTTATTTTCATGGTTACTTGTACAATGTCTTCGTTCATGAGATTAATAAAAGAACCATAAAATCTAACGTTGTTGCTTTCCACAATTTTGGCAATCTCCGTCATAGAATAGCTTTTTGCTGAAGTTTCTACCGTAAGTATAGCGCCATTTTCCGAAAACAAAGGGTATTTGGATAACTCACCGAAAACATCATCATAAGCAATATAGCCAAGGTATTTCTCGTTTTTATCAATTACAGGAACAATATTGGCGTTAAAAGTGTAAAAAAGTTTAATGCTATCTAAAATTGAGTTGTTTTCTAAAATAGCAAAACGTTCTATATGTATTAGGAGGTCTTCAATTTTTTTATCAGGATTTTCTTCTAAAAATTCTTTGCATATAGCTCCCAAAAATGTGCTGTTTTTTTTAACAAAAATATGGGTGAAACCAAATTCTTGAGCTTCTTCTAATGCTTCTTCTACAGCATTTTTTATATTAAACGCAGGGTAATCTTTAGATAAGTAATCTGTAATT